>JAFVOR010000014.1 GCA_017505725.1 Alistipes sp. | reverse complement strand
GGGGTTTTAACCCAGCATATAGAGATAGAGACAACTGTCCTGCAAGCGATGAGTTATTGTTTTTATGAGATTTTGGACAATGTGCTCACTCACTCTGGCAAGGAACTGGGAACGGTAATCACGCATTACGATGCAGCAAATCATATTTTAAGTTTCTTGGTGGCAGATGACGGCATCGGAGTTCGAGCATCACTTGCCGAGAACAAAGAGTATGCAGATGTAACCGAGGTTGAGGCATTGAAGATGTGTATCAAGGATGCCATCACCGATGGTAAGGGTATGGGATTTGGACTATATTCAACTTCACTGCTTGCTCGTGATGCAGGATTGAGATTTGAGGTCCGCTCAGGCAACAACACTTTGTTGGTGCAGAATGGTGTTGAAACCACCGCAGAAAGCGACTTTTGGCAGGGTACGATAGTATATCTGCAGCTGCATACAAATAGAGAAATTGACCCTGCGGAAGTTGTAGCAAACCGCACAAATGTAGCTGGTCAATATAATGACACATTCCTAACTGATAACGAATTGGAGGAATTATGGTAACATTTAGTTTTAGAGAATACGGCGAGAATTTGGGTACACGCCCATTGGGTAAGCGTGTGCGCGAACAGTTGCTTCCACTTATCGAGCAAAATAGTTGTGTCGTGCTCGACTTTACGGGCGTAAATGTGGTTAGCAATTCGTTTGCTGATGAGTGTATTGCCAAACTGTTGCTCGAAATGCCGCTTGCCGAGTTACGAAGCCGTACCACATTCAAGGGGCTGAATCCCATTGCTAACGATAGTGTGCTGACTGCACTTCGCCGCAGACATTTGACCATCAAGAATTAAATCCGCATATACCAGTGGGTTTACGACCCTTTATGTTCCGCTTGCAGTTTTTCTGTCAAGCGGAATTTTGTTTTTAGAAAGAAATACGAGGGATATGAAACCATTAGTCAAATATTTCAGCAATACTGTACAATTGTATTTTTGCACATAAATAACCTCCCAAAAGTCAAAATAAAAAAACTTTTGGGAGTATTTTTGTGCATGTATGCTATTATTGTTTATGCTCGAATATCCCACTTCGGGTGGGCGGGGTCGTCGGCTATGAGGGCTTCCGAGAGTGACAAGCCCAATGCCTTTGCGACGCCCTCACCGTATGAGGGGTCGGCGTGGTGGCAGTTGCGGATATGGCGTTGCTTGATGAATATCTCTGCATCGCCCATAGCGCGGGCGGTGTTCTCGCAAGTCGCCTTTTGGTCCTCGGCAGACATCAGTCTCCATAGTTTGCCCGGCTGCGTATAGTAGTCGCTATCGAGTTCGCGCTCATCGTAGTTATATACCTCGCCCGCGACCGACAATGGTGGCTCTTTAAGGTGCGGTTGGTCGTGCCACTCGCCATAGCTATTCGGCTCGTAGCCTATTGTGCGACCGCCGTTGTCGTCGGTACGCATCTGTCCGTCACGGTGGTACGAATGGTAGGGGCAACGAGGCTTGTTTACGGGTATCAGGTGGTGATTTACACCCAAGCGGTATCGTTGCGCATCGCCATAGGAGAACAATCGTCCCTGCAACATCTTATCGGGAGAAAAACCAATGCCATCTATAATGTTCATCGGATTGAATGCCGCCTGCTCGGTCTCGGCAAAGAAGTTCTCGGGGTTGCGGTTGAGCTCCAAGATACCCACATCGTGCAGCGGAAAATCGCCGTGATACCACACCTTCGTAAGGTCGAAGGGGTTAATGTGATACTCCTTCGCTTCATCCTCCGTCATCAGCTGCACCTGCATCTGCCAGCGAGGGTAGTCGCCACGCTCTATAGCATCGAACAGATCGCGTTGGTGCGACTCCCTATCTTTGGCAATCACTGCCTCCGCCTCCTCATCAGTCATATTCTTGATGCCCTGCAAAGTGCGCAAGTGGAACTTCACCCAAGTACGCTTATTGTCGGCATTGATAAAGCTATATGTGTGGCTACCAAAGCCGTGCATATGGCGGAACGAGGCGGGAATACCGCGTGGCGACATCGTGATAGTAACCTGATGCAGTGCCTCGGGGAGAAGTGTCCAGAAGTCCCAATTACTATTTGCCGAGCGCATACCCGTACGAGGGTCGCGCTTGATGGCGTGGTTGAGGTCGGGGAACTTCAGAGGGTCTCGCAGAAAGAATACGGGCGTATTGTTGCCAACCAAATCCCAGTTGCCCGTGTCGGTATAGAACTTCATCGCAAAGCCACGAATATCGCGCTCGGCATCGGCTGCGCCACGCTCGCCCGCAACGGTCGAGAAGCGGACAAAGCAGTCGGTCTGCTTGCCAACCTCGGCAAATATTGAGGCTCGGGTGTACTTTGTTATGTCGTGTGTGACGGTGAATGTTCCGTAGGCTCCCGACCCCTTGGCGTGCATACGACGCTCAGGAATTACCTCGCGGTCGAAGTGGGCGAGTTTCTCGGTCAGCCACGGGTCTTGTAGGGTTACAGGACCACGAACGCCTGCAGTCTGTGTGTTCTGATTATCGGCAATAGGGCGGCCATTCTCGGCAGTAAGATGCTTTTTGGTGTTCTGTTTCATATCGGTATTTCGTTTGATGTATACCGACAATTCCAAAACTATGCCAAAAATCTTTGACTATATCGACAAACACGAAGCCCGATGCGCAGCATATAGCACCACTACATAACGCTGATTTTTAGCGAGGAAATTTTGTGCCAAACAAAAAACCGAGTCCGCAGCATATAGCACTGCAAAACGCATTTTAAGGAGGCAAATACAAGGCGCACAAGAAATCCGCTTGCGCAGCATAGTAAACCTATGTGAGCAAGCGGATTATCGCAGAGCAACGAAGTAGTTGCCCCTTAAAATGCGTTTTTATGCGCCGAAGTTATCGTAGAGGATATTCTCCGGTGGAACGCCGAGCGAGTCGAGAAGTTTCTCTACCGCGCCGACCATCATTGGAGGTCCGCACATAAGGTAGATACAACCCTCTGGATCCTCGTGGTTCTTGAGGTAGTTCTCGAAGAGAACATTGTGAACGAAGCCCACCTTGTAGTCAACGCCTGCTGCATCTGCCTCCGGATCCGGACGGTCGAGAGCGAGGTTGAACTTGAAGTTAGGGAACTCGCGCTCGATCTCTGCGTAGTCCTCCAAATAGAATGCCTCCTTGAGCGAACGAGCACCATACCAGAAGGAAACAGGGCGCTTGGTCTTCTCGGTCTTGAAGAGGTGCATAATGTGCGAACGCATAGGCGCCATACCTGCACCACCACCGATAAAGATGAGCTCCTGTGTATCTGGCAAGTTATCCGGCAAGAAGAACTCTCCGTAAGGGCCCGACATAGTGATCTTGTCGCCCGGCTTGAGCGAGTAGATGTACGACGAGCAGACGCCCGGATTTACAGGCAACATCTTGCGATCCGGACCAAATGGAGGGGTTGCGATACGAACATTGAGACGGATGATATCGCCCTCGGCAGGATAGGTAGCGCACGAATAAGCACGCACCTGAGGCTCTGGGTTAACCATCTTCAAATCGCGAAGACCGAACTTAACCCAATCCTCCTCGTACTGAGGATCAACATCGATATCCTTGTAGTCAACAGTGATTGCAGGCACATCGATCTGGATGTAACCACCCGAACGGAAGTTGAGGTGCTCACCCTCAGGCAACTTCACGACAAACTCCTTGATGAAGGTTGCAACATTGTTGTTCGACACAACCTCGCACTCCCACTTCTTGATGCTGAGCACCGAATCAGGAACTGCGATCTTCATATCCTCCTTGACCTTCACCTGGCAACCCAAACGCCAGTGGTCACGAAGCTGCTTACGATTGAAGAAGCCGGTCTCGGTAGGGAGAACCTCACCGCCACCCTCCAACACCTGACACTTGCACTGTCCGCAGGCACCCTTACCACCACAAGCCGATGGAAGGAATATGTCTGCTGTAGCGAGTGTAGCGAGGAGATTACCACCAGCCTCAACCTCGACAACCTTCTTACCATCGTTGATGTCGATGGTAACGTTGCCCGACGAGGTCAGCTTAGCCTTTGCAAAGAGCAACAGTGCCACCAAGAGGAGTGTTACTGCAAGAAAGGCTGCGATTGCAACTAAAATAGTTATAATTTCTATTTGTTCCATCTTTTTACTCTTATTAAAGGTTTACAACTGAATACCCGAGAATATCATAAATGCGATACCCATAAGGCCTGTGATAATAAATGCGATACCAGGGCCCTTCAACGCTGCAGGGATATTCGAGTAGGAGAGGCGCTCGCGGATAGCAGCCATCATAACGATAGCCAACCACCAACCAATACCCGAGCCCAAACCATAGACTACCGACTCACCCACATTGCGGATCTCGCCTGCACCAACCATCTGCTGCATAAAGAGCGAACCACCCATAATGGCACAGTTCACAGCGATGAGCGGAAGGAAGATACCGAGCTGGTTGTAGAGCGATGGCGAGAACTTCTCGACAATCATCTCGACCAACTGCACGAATGCGGCGATCACAGCGATGAATACAATGAACGAGAGGAACGAAAGGTCAACACCCTCGGCCAAAGCATTTGGAGCCAAGACATACTCATTCAAGAGGTAGTTCAAAGGCACAGTCATAGTCTGCACGAAAGTTACCGCGAGACCAAGACCAAGTGCAGTCTTAACACTCTTGGATACAGCAATATAGGAGCACATTCCGAAGAAGAATGCGAAGACCATATTGTCGATAAAAATCGAACGAATAAATAAATTCAATGTTTCCATACTCTATCCTCCTATTTCTCCTGTAAATCTTTGTTAATAGAACGGTGCACCCAGATGATGCAACCCACCAAGATCAACGCCATTGGAGGGAACAACATCAAACCGCAGTTTGCATAACCTACCTCGTAGAGACCGAGCTTCTCGAATACAGGGAAGCCTAACAACGAGCCCGAGCCAAACAACTCGCGGAAGAATGCCACGATAACGAGAATCAAACCGTAACCGGCACCGTTACCGATACCATCGAGGAACGAGTCCCAAGGCTTGTTCTGCAAAGCAAACGCCTCGACACGACCCATCACGATACAGTTTGTGATGATCAGACCTACATAGACCGACAACTGCTTCGACACATCGTAAACGAATGCCTTGAGCACCTGATCCACGAGGATTACCAATGTAGCGATAACCACCAACTGAACGATGATACGGATACGCGAAGGTACGCCCTTACGCAAGAACGACATCACCAAGTTGGCAAACGCTGTAACCACCATTACCGACAAACCCATAACAATAGCAGGCTTGAGTTGAACGGTAACAGCCAAAGCCGAACAGATACCGAGGATCTGAACGATGACAGGGTTGTTTCCGCTGAGCGGAGCTGTCAAATTTTTCAAACTCTTACTACTCATTGTTCTCTGTGTTTAATTCGTTAGACTTCTGCTCTGCTGCCGCCTTCACTGCCACGAAATATGGCTTGTACGACACCAAGCAATCCTTAATCATTGCCGAAACACCATCCGAAGTCTTGGTACCGCCGGTGATTGCGTCAACCTCGTGCATAGCACCCTCGGCTGCACCACCCTTCTTCAAGGTGATACCAACAAACTCCTCGCCCTCGAAGATGGTCTTACCGACATACATAGCCTGATGCTTTGCAGTGGTAATCTCTGCACCCAAGCCCGGAGTCTCACCCGAGTGGTCGAGTACGATACCCTTGACGGTGTTCATATCGGGAGCCAAAGCAACATAACCCCAGATTGGGCCCCAAAGACCTGCACCATACAATGGAGCGACAACGCTACCATCCTTGGCCTTGAAGATTGGGAACAAACCGCTCTCGCGAGTAGCCTTCACATCCTGCAATGCTGCAAAAACCTTCTCTGCATTATTCTCAGTAACTACGCCCTCTGCATTGAGCAAAGCAGCCTCTGCTACAACATCGTCATACGAAGTGGTTGCATCATAGCCGAGAGCCTTCACAATCTGACTCTTCTTCTCGTTGAGGATATTTGCCTCCTGACGAGGTTTGAGACCGATTGCTGCCAACGAAAGAAGCACCGCTACGAGAACTACCATCACTACCGAGTAGGTGATGATATAGACATTACTATTTGTATTGAATTTCATAGCCTATCCTCCTTATTTAGCGATTTTAACACGATTCTTACGACGACGGATGTTTGCCTCAACTACAAAGTAGTCAACAAGTGGAGCCAACGCATTCATAAAGAGAATCGAAAGCATCATACCCTCCGGATATGCAGGGTTGACCTCACGAATGAGGATTGCGATAGCACCTGTCATAAAGCCTACGATGTACTTACCTGTCGAGGTCTGTGCCGAGGTTACAGGGTCGGTAGCCATAAATACTGCACCGAAGGCGAAACCACCTACGAGCAAGTGCATATAAGGCTCAACACCCTGCGAGCCCATTGCGCCAACGCCACAGAGCGAGAAGGTGTATGCCATAGCCAAACCGCCGACAAATACCGAAACCATAGTCTTCCACGAAGCAACGCCCGAGATGAGCAAGATGGCAGCACCGATGAGGATTGCCAATGTCGAGGTCTCACCGAACGATCCGGGGATAAAGCCGAGGAATGCGTCGAGAGCCGACCACTGCATTGTACCTGTAGAGGCCAACTGCTCCAAAGCGGTAGCACCTGTGGTAGCATCGGTTGCGCCAAACATCTTCCAGGTCGAGTACCAAACGGTCTCACCCGACATCTGCGGAGTGTAGGCGAAGAATACGAATGCACGCGCCAAGACAGCAGGGTTGAATACATTCATACCTGTACCACCGAAGATCTCCTTACCGAAGACTACTGCAAAAGCAGTACCGAGAGCTACCATCCAGAGCGGAGTGCTTACCGGCATAACGAGAGGAATCAAGAGACCCGAAACGAGGAATCCCTCATTCACCTCGTGACCACGCCACTGCGCTACGGTGAACTCGATACCCAAACCTACGATGTACGACACGGCAATCATAGGGAGGATGCGTACCAAGCCGTAGAGGAAGGCCATCCAGCCACCCAAACCTACCTGCAAACCGGTATTGTAGCAACCGAACAAAAGGCAAGGGATAAGAGCCACAACCACAGTGATCATAGTACGCTTCATATCGTTGCAATCACGAACGTGCGCACCGTGCTGAGTTGTGGTGTTAGGAACGAACAAGAAGGTCTCGAATGCATCGAAAGTCGAGTGCAAGAAACCGAGTTTGCCACCCTTCGAGAAGGTTGGCTTGATCTTATCTACAATATTGCGAATCGCTTTCATTACTCCTCCTCCTTCATTATTGAGTTAATACCATTGCGAAGAATCTGCTGAAACTCGATCTTCGAAGGGCAGACGAACTCGCAGAGTGCCAAGTCCTCCTCCACCACCTCGTAGATACCGAGGTTCTCCATCTTGTCGAGATCGTTAGCCATACAAGCCTTGATAAGGTGTACAGGATATACATCCATAGGCAAGTAGTCGCTATAGAGGTCGTTCATAACGAATGCACGCTCACCACCATTGAGGTTGGTGTCGAGGTTGTACTTACGGCAAGGGAACAACCACGAGAAGTATGCACGCGATACCGAGAACTTCTTGAATCGAGGCATTGCCCAACCGAGCAACTCATACTCATCACCCTCAGGGATCACCGAAATCATATTTGCATTCACGCCGAGGAAGCCCTGCTTGCCGACATTGCGACCTGTGAGAACATCACCCGAGATAACGCGAGCGTGCTCGTTCGAAAGCTTACCGCCAAGGATAGAGTCGATAGAAGCACCAGCTACAACGCGGTAGTACTTAGGCTCAGCTACGCACGAACCTGCAACTGCGATTACGCGAGTCATATCGAGCTTGCCTGTGAGGAACAAGTTGCCGAGGATTGCAACATCCTGAATATTCAGGGTCCAAACCTTCTCGCCCTTGTTGATTGGGTCGATGTGGTGGATCTGAACACCAACATTGCCTGCCGGATGCTTGCCCTGGAAGGCGTGCAACTCCACACCCTCAACCTGAGGCTTCTGACCCTTTGCATTGTAGGAGAGATGTACCTTACCGTCGGTCAAACGACGCAATACATCAAAACCGGTCTGCAACGACTGCTGCGAAGATGCAAGAGCAAAGTCATAGTCGGTAGCGAGCGGTGCGCTGTCAAATGCCGACACGAAGATTGCCTTTGGTTTATCGCTTGGCGAAGCAACAACTCCATAAGGACGCTGAACGAACATCGTCCACAAACCCGATTCGAGCAAAAGTTCAACAATCTGCTCACGCGATGCCTTAGCAAGATCGAGCGAAGCAAACTGCTTGTAAGCAGTCACCTCGTCTGCAGCAACAACAACCGAGAGAACCTTACGCTTCTCACCGCGATTGACAGCAGCAACTGTACCGCTGACAGGCGATGTGAAGAGGATCTCCGGACGCTTCTTGTCGAAGAAGAGTGGATAACCAGCCTCTACCTTGTCACCTACCTTAACGAGCACCTTGGGAGTTACACCCTCGAAATCGAGTGGCGACACAGCATACTCCGCAGCGCGTGGTGCGTCTACGATAGTCTTTGCTGCCTCTCCCTGCAAGCGAATATCCAAACCTTTGCGAAGTTTAATGATTTTCGACATGTTTTTGAGTTTTGTTAAGTGAATTAATTAGTTTGTTATTTTGATAAAATAAAAGTCTAAAAGAGAAACCAAATGGCTTCTACCCATAAAATAGCGTGCGAAGATACGAATTTTTCGCGACATTATCCCTCTTTTCTGTTATTATTTTCACAATTCTTGCTAATTTTCGCTATCTTCGCAGTTGCAATGGTCATCGATATCCACACACATAACGCACAGACACTCGCGCAAACTATTAAGACAGAGGGCATTCACCCTTGGCACGCAGCAGAGGGCGACCTTTCGTTGGTGGAGGGCATTATAGACAAGATTGATGCCGTCGGGGAGATCGGATTGGACTTTGCGTGCGACACTCCGCAGGAGGTGCAAATCGAGGTTTTTCGCGCTCAACTCTCAATAGCCGAGCAAGGTGAAAAACCTGTCGTTTTGCACTGCGTCAGAGCCTTTGAATACATTATGAGGGTGTTGGAGAACTATCGCCTGAAAGCTGTAATTTTCCACGGCTTCATAGGCTCGAAAGAGCAGGCGCAACGAGCTGTAGCTCAAGGCTTTTATCTCTCATTCGGCGAGCGTACATTCCGTTCTCCGAAAACCATCGAAGCACTCCGCTCCACCCCACTCTCGCAGCTCTTTGTCGAGACCGACGAGAGCTCCACTCCGATTGAGGAAATTTACGCAAAAATCGCCGAGTTGCGAGGCATCTCAACTGCCGAACTCATCACCGCAGCCGAGGAGAATTATTCTCGAATTTTCAACTCTTAATTTTTAATTCTTAATTCTATTCACTACCTTTGTGCAAAAGGTAGTGAATTTATGTGGTTAGAACGAAGTAAGCTCCTCTTTGGCGAGGAGAATATGGCAGCTCTGCAAGGGGCAAATGTCTTGGTTGTGGGACTTGGCGGTGTAGGAGCCTACGCAGCCGAGATGCTTGTGCGTAGCGGCATAGGCAAGATGACCATTGCCGATTCGGACTATGTGGGCGAGAGTAATATCAACCGCCAACTCATAGCGCTCCACTCCACCATAGGTCGCCCAAAGAGCGAGGTGCTGGCAGAGCGTCTGCTCGACATCAACCCGAAGCTCGACTTGAGGGTGGTGAATGACTACATCAAAGATGAGAAAACCGACCTATTGCTCGATAGCGAAGTGTTTGACTATGTGATAGATGCAATAGACACTCTGTCGCCGAAACTCGCCTTGATAAAGGGTTGCATCGACCGACACTACCCCATTGTGAGTTCGATGGGCGCAGGGGCAAAACTCGACCCAACAAAGGTGGAGATTGCCGACATTTCGAAGACTCACCACTGTCCGTTGGCGCATATGCTCCGCAAACGACTCCACAAGATAGGCATCCGCAAGGGTTTCAAGGCGGTATTCTCTGCCGAGCCACCTATAGAGGGAGCAATGATTGTTTGCGAGGAGCAGAACCACAAGTCACAGGTGGGCACCGTATCGTATATGCCGGCTACATTCGGCATCTGCTGTGCTTCGGTAGTAATCAGAGATTTAATTGAGAGATAAGATATGGCAAAGATTGTTTTTTTAGACGAGTACTCGTTGGGTGATATGGACCTTTCGCCCATCAAAAATTTAGGCGAATATGTAGGTTATGAGCGCACCTCGAAGGAGCAGGTATTGGAGCGTTGCCAGGATGCAGAGGTTGTCATCTGCAACAAGACAGTACTGCGTGGCGAGACTCTGCGAGCATTGCCAAATTTGCGATTTGTAGCAATTGCGGCTACAGGAATGAACAATGTCGACCTGGATGTGGCTGCAGAGTTGGGCATCGGAGTAAAGAATGTGGCGGGCTACTCCACCTCGTCGGTGGCAGAGGCTACGATGACCTTCGCCTTGTCGCTCCTCAAGAATACCGAATATTTCGACAACTACTTCAAGAGCGGAGCATACGCCGCCACCGAGGATATATTCCACTTTGGTCGCCCTGTACGACAGTTGCGCGGCTCACGCTGGGGCGTTATAGGTATGGGTGCTATTGGTCGCGAGGTAGCACGCCTGGCTTCGGCATTTGGTTGTGAGGTCGCCTACACATCGACATCGGGCGCAGCACGCAAGGAGGATTATCCGCAGATGCCTCTCGAAGAGCTGCTTGCTTGGGCCGATGTGGTATCAATTCACTGCCCACTCACACCTACGACAAGGGGGCTCATTGGCGAGAAGGAGCTCGCGATGATGAAGCCGACATCGATAATCATCAATGTGGCGCGTGGCGGTATCATCGACGAGGAGGCATTAGCCAATGCACTGAACAACAAGACTATAGCAGGTGCAGGATTGGATGTTTTCTCGCGCGAGCCACTGCACTCGTCGCCACTCTACGCACTTGAGGACAACTACACCTTGGTGGCTGCTCCTCACACCGCTTGGGCAGCCGACGCAGCGCGAACAGTGCTGATTCAGCGAATAGCCGAAAACATCAGCGAATACCTCAACCAGAGATAGATTGCGAGAGATAGATAGCAAATAGAGTGTGTCCAACAAATTTGTTGGACACACTCTATTTGTCAGAAGTTGTATAACAAGAGGGATTTCTACCACTTTGGATATATCTTTGGTGCAATGAATCTCACCGAGCTGGTGCCTATGAGCGCACCCTCCGAAACCAATCGAGCCGCCTTTATTGGACGAGGGTTTTCGAGAAGAATCTTGCCATCCTTCAGGTCGGCAACACGCTCGAAATTCTTACCATCCTCGCTAATCTCGATATATCCCGATGGGAAGCTTCGCGACGGCATAGCGAAGTAGCCAGCATAGAACTCAACTGCACGACACTCGAGAGGCTCATCAAATTCGTACAAGAACCAGTCGCCCTTCACGCAAGCGCGGGCGGTACGAGCCTCCGACTTGTAGCTCATCACCTTATCATATCCGTACTTTGCATTCTCGGGCATCGATGAGGTGAGAGTAAATTTAGGCTTGATTGTCTCGTAACGCGAAGCGTGGGCGACCTCTGGTGAGATATGATCACGATACTCACTCCAGAAGAGGAACTTACCAGGAGTAGAGGTCTTGATAGGTCTACTATATTTGCACACTCTCGACGAGCCATCCTCACGATAGTAGAGAGTGCCATTATCAATCTTCAGAACCGACAATAAGCCATTCTCGTACTTAACCTCGGGAGGTGTTATGCGGAAGTTGATACCCATATCCGCCATACGATCGTAGTGGCAGGAGTAGAGACGGTTGTGGAACTCCTCCCACTCGCCTCCACCATTCTTACCCCAGCAGTGCTCGGCAAGAGCACAGATGCGAGGGAAGGTCTGATACTCAATGAAATCGATGGATGTATCACCACCCTGCGAGAGGAATGCCTCGCTCCAAGCGGCAGCCTCGAAGCCCTTAACCTGTGCCACCTCTTCTGCTGTAAAGCCCTCCTTCGCAAAGTCGAAGGAATAGACCTTGCGTACATCGAAGCAGCCGCCCCATACTGCGCCCGGCTCACGCTCGCTCTGACGCATATCGAAGTAGAAGAACTGCTGCGGCATAAAGATGGTAGGATAGCCCTTTGCCATCACCTGCTTGCAGATTTTAGGACTCTTCCAGCCGTGCACCCAAGCATCCTTCGAAAGGCCGCCACCAAATGCCGCCTCGTTCCATACCGAAGGTTTCTTGCCATACTTGGCGAGGATGGTCTGAATACGCCCGATGAACATATCCTCAAGTTTGTAGCCATCGGTATAACCGCGTTTTTTCAACCAAGCCAAACAGTCGGGGCACCTCTTCCACTGCGACATATTCACCTCGTCGCCACCGATATGGAAGTGCTCCGAAGGGAATAGGGCACACACCTCGGACAATATCTCCTCGAGAATACGGTAGTTGCTCTCCTTGGTGGCACATACCACATTGCGATTGTCGTAGTTGCCATTTATATCCAAGTCGGTGTTGGTATAGTTGCAGAGCATATTCGGATAGATGCGCAATAGAGCCTCGCTGTGGCCCGGAAGGTCAATTTCGGGGATAATCTCGATATTGCGTACCGCAGCGTATGCCACAACCTCACGAATCTCCTCTTGTGTGTAGTAGCCACCATACTTCTCGTTCCACTTTCCGAGCGTAGAGCGCAACGGGGAATCGCCACCACGAAAACCCGCAACCCGTGCCAAATCGGGATGCGCTTTAATCTCCACACGCCAACCCTGATTGTCTACCAGGTGCCAATGCAGCTTGTTGATCTTGTGGTAGGCGAGATAATCGATATAACGCAAAACATTATCTTTTTCGATAAATGTACGCGCCACATCGAGCATAAAGCCACGATATGCAAACTTTGGTTTGTCGGCAACATTGCAACCAAGCACCTTTGCCGGAAGCGGCATCTGCTTGGTGTAGACCTCGCTTGGCAAGAGTTGGAAGAGGGTCTGCACACCATTGAACACGCCGCCATAACCTCCGCCGACAATCTGCACTGCATCGTGCGATACAGAGAGGCGATACTCCTCCTCGGCAAGCGAAGCATCGAGGGCGAACGAAATGTAGTTGGTCGACGGAGCAACCTTCGCAGTACTGCCCACTGCGAGATATTCACGCGCATAGGCTACGATTGGAGCAAGTTCCTCGGCATCGCACACCAACACGGTTTTGTCACTCAATTCAAAGGCGTTTTGGTGCTCGGTGATCGAGAGTGGCTGTGGAATGATTGCCGCACCCGAAATCGAGGCACGCTGCTCGGTGCAAGCAATGGCAAAGATGGTTGCCACTACAAGAAGGATTCGTTTCATATAGGTTTAGTGTTTAAGTAGTTTCTTCTATGCAAAGATAGTGTTTTTATTTGATAGGGCAATAGGGATAATAGGGGTTATAGTGCAAATTTTGAAGCGAGCGTTCAAAACACCGCCACCCAAAAATCGATTTTAAGCAGATGAGAGCAAGGCAAACAAGAAGCCGAGTGCGCAGCATACTAAAGCGTATGTGAGCAACTCGGGTTATTGAAGTGCGACTCGAAAAGAGCCAATCAGAACGCTTCCCCCTCTGCTAAAAAATCGTAAATGATTGAGGGAATTTTGTGCCAAACAAAAAAAGCAGGTCTGCATCCCCACAAATAAAATTGCTTTTAAGGCGGTAAATACAAGGCGCACAAGAAAGCCACCGCGCAGCATACTTAAGCGTATGTGAGCAGGTGGCTTATCGTAGTGCAACGAAGTAGTTGCCCCTTAAAAACAATTTTTACAACTCGTCGGAGTAGACTGCACCAGGTAGATCGTGCTGATTGTAGCGCGAAGCCATCGACATTCCGTAAGCACCTGCGGTCTTGAGAGTTAGAAGATCACCACGCTTGGTAAGAGGGAGAGATACATTCTCATCGAAGATATCGGTACTCTCGCAGGCTGTACCCACGATAGTGTACTTGAGACGTTGCTCGCTCTCGGAGGTGATATTCTCGATATTGTGGTACGAGCCATAGAGCGCAGGACGAATAAGCTCGGTCATACTTGCATCGACGATAACGAGTCGACGACCTGTTGCGGTGGTCTTATTGAAGAGCACCTTGGTGATAAGCTCGCCACACTCGGCAACAATCGAACGACCAAACTCAAAGTGAACCTCGCGCTTACCCACCTGAAGGTGTTGCTTGATGATGGCAAAGACCGAGGCGAAGTTTGGAATCGGCTCATTCTCAGGCATATCATAGTTTACACCGAGGCCTCCACCGACATCCACAAACTCGAGTTCAAAGCCAAGATCAGTGAGGTTCTTAACGATGACATTCACCTTGTTGCACATATTCTCGAAGACGTGAAGCTCACGAATCTGCGAACCGATATGGATGTGCATACCGATAACATCGAGATGCTTCAGCGACTTGATATCCTCGACACGAGCAAGGATCTCCTCGTAGGAGATACCGAACTTCGAATCTGCCTGACCTGTATCGATGCAATGGTTGGTCTTTGGGTCGATATCGGGGTTTACACGCAAAGCGACATTTACAACCTTGCCCAAATCGCCTGCGATATCATTCACAACATACAACTCCTCGATAGACTCGCAGTTGATGGTGAAGATACCCTGTTCGATGGCGTAGCGAATCTCCTTATCGCGCTTGCCAACGCCTGCATAGACTATTGTCTTGGGGTCAAAGCCCGCCTCGATAGCACACTTCACCTCGTTACCGCTTGCGCAGTCGATACCGAGTCCGTGCTCGCGAATAATCTGCAAGAGGCGTGGGTCGTAGTTTGCCTTGATGGCGTAGTGGATTTTGTAGTCATAACGACGAGCCACCGACATCAGACTGTCGAGAGTCTGATGAAGGAGGTCTACATCATATAGATAGAATGGGGTTTCGTATGTTGCCAACTTTGCGGCAACTTGTCTGCTTAACATATTCTGAAAAATTATCGTAATTCAATGAGTATATAGGAGTTTGGCTCCATAACAACCGTAGCCTTCGAATCAACTATCTCGATAGGCGTTTCGGTGTGCATCTTGAAGCGATCGGTCACGTGCGAAATAGCCTCCTTAACCTCGAAGTTCTTGAGAGAGATGGTGACTGGTATTGGCGCTACCACATTTCTATCATCGGTATAGTGGGTGAGCAGAAGTGCCAATTTGCCATTCTCATCCTTTGCTGCCGTAACGTAGAAGTCCTTCAAGCCACCGACTTCCGCCTTCACCTGCGTACCCAAACGGCGCAACTTTGTCCACGAATAGAGCGAATAGTAGGCAGGTCGCGGTTTAGCGGTGTACAAATCAAACAAACCATTGAAACCCGTGCCTGGACGGGCATCGTAGTACATCATCATATGTACGGGCGAGTCTTGAAAATTGGACATCACTGCCGCAGTGTACGCCGCACCCTTGTACGACTTGATAACCTCAATTGAGTGAACGAACTCACCAGTCCAGTTGGAGATGTAGTTCCACTCGTTGAGAATCATCTCCGCATTCGAATAGCCATATTTGTCGAGCAACGCCTTAACGCGGTTGGTTGTTCGTATAGCCTTCTCCATCTTGCTAAAGTAGCGGTGATAGGAGAAGAAGTCGAACTCTATACCTCTCTTCGAGGTGTAGGCAAGAAAACGATCTGCCCACTCCAAGTTGCTACAGAGTGCAGGTCCTCCGATTTTCAGATGCGGAAAGCACTTATTAAGATGGTTTGCCGTAATCTCAAAGAGTCGGAAATACTCCTCCTCGGTACCTGTCCACATAGACGAATTCGAGCGTTTGAAATTCTGTTTGTCAGTATGAATATCTGGCTCATTCCAAATCTCCCAATACTCTATATTGTAGTGGTGACCATTAGCCCAACCCTCGTTGTAGTGGCGGATGATATGCTCGCAGATACGCGCCCACTTCTTGAAGTCAGCAGGTGGATTTACGCCATACTTCTTTGGCCAATGCTCGATAGATTGACCGAGGCGATAGAATACCTTTGTTCCCGTAGCATAAATCTCCTTGATAAGTTTGTCAGTCAAGGTGAAGTCGTACGACTTAGGGTCCTTCTCATCAGCCGAGAAGTCGGGAAATATGCACGAGATATCAACCGTATGTCCCCACTCCCACTCGATAGGTGTATCGTGCAGACGTGCATATCCAAAGCCTGCATCCTTGTATGCCTGAGCATTACTTTTTATCTGGGCAGCGCCTGGCGACACCTGAGGACCATTATTCACGGCATTCATCACCTTAATTTTGCCGACCACCTCGTTGGCATCGACAACAACCTGCGCCGTAGTCGCAGAGATCGATACGGCGCACAAGATTGTTGCGATAATATACTTAATCGCCTTCATAGTTTGGGTTTCTATATATATAATATATGTATTACTTCAACTCAACGAGCGAGTGGCCATCCATCTCGGCTGGCTGTGGTACGCCCATCAACGAAAGCACTGTTGGAGCAACATCGGCCAAGATACCATTCTCAACCTTCGCTACGCGATCCGACACCACTACAATAGGTACCGGATTCAACGAGTGAGCGGTATTTGGAGTGCCATCCTCGTTGATCGCGTTGTCGGCATTACCGTGGTCAGCAATGATAACAACCTCGTAACCATTTGCCTTTGCCGAGGTAACAACCTTCGATACACACTCGTCAACAGCCTTTACAGCCTTCTCGATAGCCTCGTAGATACCTGTGTGGCCCACCATATCGCCATTTGCGAAGTTGAGGCAGATGAAGTCGTACTTCTGCTCGTCGAGTGCGCCAACCAACTTGTCGGCAACCTCGTATGCGCTCATCTCAGGCTGCAAGTCGTAGGTAGCAACCTTTGGCGAAGCAACCAAGATACGATCCTCGTTCTCGAACTTCTCCTCGCGTCCACCATTGAGGAAGAATGTCACGTGTGCATACTTCTCGGTCTCGGCAATACGCAACTGCTTCAAACCGAGCGACGATACATACTCGCCAATGGTATTCTGAACGTTCTCCTTGTCGAAGAGGATGTGCAAGCCCTGGAACGACGCATCGTATGGAGTCATACAGCAGTAGTAGAGCGGCATTGTGTGCATACCCTCTGCCGGCATATCCTGCTGGGTGAGTGCTACGGTAATCTCGCGAGCACGGTCGTTGCGGTAGTTGAAGAAAATCACCATATCGTTTGGCTTGATTGTGCCGATAGCGTTACCCTCGGCATCAACTGCTACGATAGGCTTGATGAACTCGTCGGTTACGCCCTCTGCGTATGAAGCCTCAACAGCAGCAACCATATCGGTAGCCTTCTCGCCAACGCCATCAACCAAGCAGTCGTAAGCGATCTTCACACGCTCCCAACGCTTATCGCGGTCCATTGCATAGTAGCGGCCGATAATCGATGCGATCTTGCCTGTAGACTGTGCCATATGAGCCTCCAAAGCCTCAACAAAGCCCTTACCGCTCTTTGGGTCGGTGTCACGACCATCCATAAAGCAGTGTACGAAGGTATTCGCGATGCCATAGTGCTTCGAGATGTCACACAACTTGAACAAGTGGTCGATCGACGAGTGAACACCACCGTCAGACAACAAGCCCATAAAGTGAACATTCACGCCATTCTGCTTTGCATACTCGAATGCAGCAACAATCTCCTTGTTCTCCAAGATCGAGCCTGTCTTGCAGGCGCGGTTAATCTTAACGAGGTCCTGATATACAACACGACCAGCACCGATATTGAGGTGACCTACCTCCGAGTTACCCATCTGACCATCAGGCAAACCTACATTCTCGCCATCGGTACGCAACTCTGCGTGCGGATTTGCAGCGGTCAATGCGTTGATAAACTCAGGGTTTGTCGAAAAGATTGCGTCGGACTTGGTATGGTTTCCAATACCCCAACCGTCCAAAATCATCAATAAAACTTTATTAGCCATATCTGTATAATTTTTAATTTTTAATTCTTAATTTTTAATTAAGGCTGTTGAAAATCAACTCCTTCGCCTTCTCGATAGCCTCGTTCAAGCCCTCAGGATTCTTACCACCTGCCGTAGCGAAGAACTTCTGACCACCGCCACCGCCCTGAATGAGCTTGGCAGCCTCGCGAACAACAGCACCTGCATCAACACCCTTGGCAACCACATCGTCGCCGAGCATAATGGTCAAGGTTGCCTTGCCGGCAACAACCGAGCCTACAACCATAACGAGGTTCGACTTGCGAGTGCGCAAATTGTACGCCAAATTCTTCACAAACTCGGTCTGGCGTGGCAACTGACGAGCTACCACAAAGTAGCCGTCAGTTTCAGGTGTATTTGCCAAAATACTGTCGGTAAGGGTATTCAACTGCTCCTTCTGCATCGCCTCAACCTCCTTTGCCAACGACTCGTTGCTCTCGACCAAACGCTTGATTGCAGGTACGAGCTGCGAGTTGCCGAGCATCGCACCAAGCGAGTCAATCAAATCTTGCGCTGTATAGACCAAAGCCTCTGCCTTCTCGCCTGTTACAGCCTCGATACGACGAACACCAGCCGATATAGCGGCCTCCGAGACAATCTTGAACATACCGATATTTCCGGTTGCCGAGGTGTGGGTACCACCACACAACTCAACCGACTCACCGAAGCGTACCATACGCACCTTGTCGCCATACTTCTCGCCAAAGAGCATCATTGCGCCTGCCTTCTGTGCCTCCTCCTGGGTTGCCTCACGATTCTCGTCGAGTGGCGAGTTCAAGCGAATCTTCTCGTTCACCTCACGCTCTACAGCACGAATCTCCTCGTCGGTCATCTTCTGGAAATGCGAGAAGTCGAAGCGGAGCGAATCAGGCGACACCATCGAGCCCTTCTGCTCTACGTGCGAGCCCAACACCTTGCGCAATGCTGCGTGAAGGAGGTGAGTTGCGGTATGGTTATTTGCCGAGCACTGACGCTTTGCAGGGTTTACCACTGCGTGGAACTCTGCCTCGAGGTTCTCTGGCAACTGATTTGCAATGTGGATAATAAGACCGTTCTCCTTCTCGGTAGCAACGATCTCGACCTTCTCGTTAGCCGACTCGATGTAGCCGGTATCGCCTACCTGACCGCCCGAGTTGCCATAGAAAGGAGTCTTGTCGAATACCATCTGGTACGAAACCTTATTCTTGGTCTGCACCTTACGCACACGAGCGATGCGGATATCAGCCTCCAGTGTGTCGTAGCCTACGAACTCCTCGTTCTTTGCATCTGCGATAATCTCCTTCCAGTCGTCGATATCCTGAGCCGCAGCGTTGCGCGAACGCTCCTTCTGAGCCTGCAACTCCTTCTCGAACTCTGCCAAATCGACCTCTACGCCCTGCTCCTTTGCGATGAGCTCGGTCAAGTCGATTGGGAAACCGTATGTATCGTAGAGCAAGAATGCGTTCTTACCCGAAATTTTACCATTGCACTCCTTGATAACACCCTCCAAGAGGTTGATACCTGTAGCGAGGGTACGGAGGAACGATGCCTCCTCCTCCTCGATAACGCGCTCAACAAGCGACTGCTGAGCCTTCAACTCCGGATACTGCTCACCCATCTGTGCAACCAAGGTTGGCACCAAGCGGCAGATGAATGGCTCGTTGAAGCCGAGGTAGGTGTATCCGTAACGAACAGCACGACGCAAGATTCGACGGATAACATAACCAGCCTTCACATTCGATGGCAACTGACCGTCAGCAATCGAGAATGCGATGGCACGCAAGTGGTCGGCAATAACGCGCATAGCCACATCGGTACTCTCCTCCTTGCCGTATGCCTTGCCCGACATCTCTGCCAAGACCTTAATGGTCGACTGGAATACATCGGTATCGTAGTTCGACTTAACGCCCTGCATAATCATACAGAGACGCTCAAAGCCCATACCTGTATCGACGTGCTTTGCCGGCAACGACTCCAACGAGCCATTGGCCTTGCGGTTGAACTGCATAAAGACAAGGTTCCAAATCTCGATAACCTGTGGATGGCCCATATTAACCATCTCGCGACCCGGCTTAGCGGCAACCTCTGCCTCATCGCGGAGGTCGAAGTGAATCTCGCTACAAGGACCACAAGGACCTGTCTCGCCCATCTCCCAGAAGTTATCGTGCTTGTTACCACGGATGATGTGATCCTCCGGCAAACGCTCCTTCCAGATATCGTAGGCCTCCTGATCGAATGGCACGCCATCCTCCTCCGAGCCCTCGAATACGGTGGCATACATACGCTCCTTTGGCAACTTGTAGACCTCGGTCAAGAGCTCCCAGGCCCAAGCGATAGCCTCGGCTTTGAAGTAGTCGCCGAATGACCAGTTTCCGAGCATCTCGAACATAGTGTGGTGGTAGGTATCGTGACCTACCTCCTCCAAGTCGTTGTGCTTACCCGACACACGCAAACACTTCTGCGAGTCGGCAGCGCGAGGTGACTTACGCTCGGCATTACCGAGGAATATATCCTTAAATTGGTTCATACCCGCATTTGTAAACATCAAAGTCGGGTCATTCTTCACTACCATAGGTGCTGAAGGCACAATCAAATGCTCTTTCTCGGCGAAAAAGTCGAGAAAGGCTTGGCGTATTTGTTTTGAATTCATCATATATAATAATTTTAATCTCAATGCGTTATAATAACGATTTACGCGCACTTGCGCATACGCACGCGACAAATCGGTTGCAAAAGTACAAAATTTACATTAAATTTGCACAATAAAATTTAAGTTTTTCACTTTGAAGGGGCATAATGAGAATACGCAAGAGGTGAAAAATACCTCCAAACGAAGAAACCGATACAACATTTTGCGACAAGTGTTGATTGGTTTTATCGTTATCTCCATACTCAATATGGTGATTTCCTACCTCTTCTACACCCCTAAAATGCACCATATTGCCGCAGAAAACAGAGAACTCGTATTAAAGTACGAGATTTTGCAAGACCGCATCGCCTCGATACAGAGCAAAATAGTGGAGATTCGCCATCGCGACCACCACGTATATCGCCCACTCTTCTCGAGCGACACTCTCGCCCTACAGGGCATATACACCGCTTATCCCGACTCGAAATACGCCTCGCTTGCGGGCGATGAATACTCCGAGTTGATGACCTTGACTTGGCAACAACTCGATGCTATAACCCGCCAGACATACGCCACTTCGCGCTCGTTAGACGACTTGCAGGCACTCGCAAAAGACAAAGAGAAGATGGCTCTTGCCATACCTGCTATATGGCCTATCGACCGCACCCAACTAAAGGCATTCTACGCCTTCGGAGTGCGCAAGAAGCACCCTATCCTCAAGATACGCACAATGCACAAAGGAGTGGATATGTCCACCAACTATGGTGTACCGGTCTATGCCACAGGTGATGGCGTAGTCGAAAAAGTCGATAAGGGCAAACGCCGCCGAGGATATGGACAGCAGATTCTTATTAACCATAAATTTGGTTACAAAACCCGCTACGCCCACCTTCAGAAGATGTTTGTGAAGGTTGGCGAGAAGGTGCAACGCGGACAACTCATAGGCGAGGTTGGATCTACGGGAGGCTCCACAGGCCCCCACCTCCACTACGAGGTTATGCACCTCGGACGACACGTAAATCCGGTAAACTACTTTAACCGCAATATGACGAGTGACGAGTATCGTCAGTTGATGGAGAATATGAAGTATAACTCTGACCTCGAGACTTTGGAGGGTACTTCCAACGAAAATAGTTAGTTATGACATCTAAAGAGAGAATTGTCAAAAAGAGCAAGAGTCGCCGCGCACTCCAAGCATTGGCTTGGTTTGGTGGTGCGGTACTCTACTATGCGCTGTTCTCGTTGCTGTTCGACACACCTGCCGAGTATGAGTTACGCCACTCTACTGACCGTCTGAAGCAAGAATACAAAACCTTGCTTGCGGAGTACGATTCGTTGGCTGTAGTGGTCGATAATGTCGTGGAGCGCGACCGCAATATCTTCGCCATAATGTTCGACTCGGAGCCATACGACTTCGACTCGGAGTATAACAATAAGCGTGTAGAGTTGCACGAATCGCTACTCGCAAAGAGCAACCACGAAATGTCCGAAACATTGCAATCTTCGCTCGACGATTTGGAACAGAAAATCGCACAACTCGAAGAGAGTTACAACACTCTCGATGAGCAGTTGCAACAGCTTGGTTCGATGCGCAACAATGTGCCTTCTATTCAGCCGGTTACAAATCACGAATTAACACTGCTGACAGCCGCCTACGGAACGCTGATGCACCCATTTTACCGCACCTTGCAGGAGCATCAGGGAGTCGATTATGCCATACCCGAAGGCACTCGAATTTTCGCTACGGCAGATGGCATTGTCAAGGAGGTAAAGGGCAAAAACTCCACCTCGGGAGTAACCGTAGTTATCGACCATTGCAACGGCTATACAACTTCGTACAGCCACTTGCAAAGTGTCAAGGTAAAACGAGGTCGCCGAGTACAACGCGGAGATATCATCGCCCTGTCCGGTAACTCGGGTTTATCACTCGCTCCGCACCTACACTACGAGGTACGCCACAACGGCATGCGAGTAAACCCTATACATTACTTTTTTATGGAGCTTACACCCGATGAGTATCAGCGCATTATGCGCATCGCACAGTCGGGTATGCAATCATTCGATTAACCCTTTCAACCAATGCAAATAAGACTTATTCTGCTCGATTTTGACGGCACTCTCGCCTCGACCGAAGAGGCAAATATGCAGGCATATCTTAAGGCTCTGCGAGAGGAAGGCATCACCCTCAATATCGAGGAGTACCGAAGTCACTATTTCGGTATGCGCTGCCCCGAATTTTTACGCACAATAGGCATCACCAACGAGGTCGATATCGACAGAATACGCCGCCGAAAAATCGAGCTCTACCCCACCTTTTTCGACACAGTTCGTCTGAACGAGCCACTGTGGAATTTCGTGCAAGATTTCCGCGCACAAGGAGGCAAGGCGTGGATAGTTTCGACAGGACAGATTGAGAATCTCTCAAATGTAATGCACTACCTCGGCATCGAAGGTATGGTAGATGGAGTTATCTCCTCACGCGATGTTTCCGAGCCAAAACCATCTCCCGAAGCCTTTCTAAAGGCGATGGAGTACGAAGGTGTAACACCTGCCGAAACCCTCATTTTTGAGGACTCCCCCGTAGGAGTGGCAGCAGCCGAAGCCAGCGGAGCAAACTATATCAAGTTGGAATTAAAAATTAAAAATTAAAAATTAATAATTACATATCAGATAGCAAAAAT
>JAFVOR010000013.1 GCA_017505725.1 Alistipes sp. | reverse complement strand
GGTGCGCTTGAGGGTTTTAGGTTGGTGGAACTCCGACGGTTGTCAAGGCGCAGAAAAAATAGAGGCGTTAGGGTCGTTAGGGTCGTTAGGGGTGCGCGAGAGGCTGAGGGTTGTGGGAACTCCGAAGGGCATCAAGGCGCAACGATTATAGGATTAGATAGGATTTGATAGGATTCGCACCTGCGGTGCTTGATAGGATGCGCGAGGGAGAATGCAAAATGCAAAATGCAGAATGCAAAATTAAAAAACATTAATCACCCTTACTAGCCCTTAAAAAAGAATTTTTAATTTTTAATTCTTAATTTTTAATTTTTTCGCCCTTACTAGCCGTTACTGGCCCTTACTAGCCTATTGCTCAAATCTTGGACTAAAACTCGTAACCTACAATGTTGTCGGCATATTTAGACCAGTGCTCTGTGTTTTTATACAATTCTACCGACTCCATAGGAACATAGATAGTGGCAAATCGTGAAAATCCCTCCCAATCGCCATACTTCCCTACACAAGGCATTGGTGGGGTTTTGGGCTTGCAGTAGATTGTTTGACTTCTGCCTGTGTTTATAAAGCAGCCTTCGCCAATAGTAGTGACACTCTCAGGGATAGTCACCTCCCTTAGCTTGGAACAATTTATAAATACATAATTTCCTATTGTGGTGGCACCATCAGGAATTATAACCTCCTCTATATCGTGACAAACTTTAAATGTATAGTCCGATATAGAGGTTACACCATTGGATATAACGAACGATTTTAATCCTGCCGGAGCAACAGCAATAAGGGTGTTGTCGGCAATCAGGCATCGGCCATCGGCAGAGGCAAATTTCCCATAAAAGCTGTTCAAACCATAACAGCCACCGAAAGACTGAGGTTCAACCTCCTCTACACTATCCGGAATAGTTATTGTTCTCAATTTGGGAGAGTAGGCAAATGCTTTTTTGCATATTTTGGTTAAATTCTTCGGAAGAATAACTGTGGTTAATTGTTTGCAATTGCTAAACATGCTCTCCTCCATAATGGTGATTTTGTTGGGAATGGTGATGCTACTAAGCCCAGAGGTGCCAAAAGCGGTTTTGCCTATGCTCTCTACGCTGGATGGAATGTTCGCAGTGTGTAGCTTGTCACAAGCTATAAATGCCTCTTCGCCAATTTTTGTGACACTGCTCGGCAGTGTTACCGAGGTGAGATTATAGTGGTGCATGAATAGGCACGCTTCAACTTGGGTGACTTCGCTTTCGAAAACCATAACGCCCTTGGTGCCGGAATAGGTATTACTAATGATTTTAGGCTTTTGCAAAGGAGCGAAGGTTGGAGTGATAATCTTGTAGTCTGAGGTGGTGTACCATATCTGGTTGTGCGGTACACCGAAATCTATAATATCCTCTTTTTGATCTGTTTGATCTCTTTGAAATGGCTCCTTGTCGCAAGCGATCAGTGACAATAATAGCAGACAAAACAATACTTTTTTCATAACACCTATTTCTTATATAAGTGTAATTCCGTGTTTCTTGCACTCCCGGCGCATCTCCTCAGGCCAAATACTCGATTGGGTCTCGCCAATGTGAACTTTATGCAGTAGTATCATACAAAGTCGGCTCTGGCCTATTCCTCCTCCAATAGTCTGTGGCAGAGAGCCTTCGATAAGACGTTTGTGGAAGTAGAGATTTTTGCGTTCCTCCTTGCCACACTCAACAAGTTGTCGTTCCAACGCCTCTCTATCGACGCGAATACCCATAGACGAGAGCTCTATCGCGCGATTGAGCGGTGGATACCATATCAGCAGGTCGCCATTCAATCCGGCTAATCCCGTTTCAGGCGATATTGTAGAGTAGTCGTCGTAATCGGCAGCGCGTCCATCGTGCCTTTCGCCATTGCTCAATACGGGACCTATGCCAATGATAAATACTGCTCCATACTCCTTACAAATTGCATCTTCACGCTCCTTAGGTGAGAGATTTGGGTATCGTTGCAGCAGCTCCTCCGAGTGAATAAATGTTATCTCCTCGGGCAGGAAAGCCTCTATCTGCGGATAGGTTTCGCAAACGTGGTACTCGGTGCGTAAAATTGCGCTATATATCTGTCTGACAGTGTTTTTGAGATACTCTATCGTACGTTGATTGCTCTCCATCACACGCTCCCAATCCCACTGATCGACATAGAGCGAGTGGAGATTATCCAACTCCTCGTCAGCACGGATAGCGTTCATATCAGTAATGATTCCGTATCCGCTTTTGACTTCATAGTCGGCAAGAGTCACACGCTTCCACTTTGCTAGCGAATGAACAACCTCGGCCTCGGCACCGTTCATATCCTTTATGGGGAATGTAACAGGGTGCTCGATGCCACTCAAATCATCGTTCATACCAAGCCCTTTGAGGAGAAACAGTGGCGCTGTGACACGACGCAGGCGTAGCTCTGTGGAAAGAGTTGCCAAGAAGAAATCCTTGATAACCTTAATGGCTATCTCGGTCTGTTGCAGCGTTAGCGCAGCAGTGTATTTATCAGGTAGAATAAGTTTGCTCATAACCAATAAGCTCTATTATTCTACAAATATACGAAATTAAATTTTATTTTCCTATCCTTTGATTAACATCTACTTTCTACTGACTGCTAACTAAAAAGCCGATGGTGCAGAGGATAGGGAATATAATGAATTTAGGGAGTTTAGCGAGTTTAGAGAGTTTTAGGTAAATTGGCTATGTGGAGGTAAGGGCGAAAAAAATTAAGAATTAAAAATTAAAAATTAAAAATTCTTTTTTTTAAGGGCCAGTAAGGGCCAATAAGGGCTAGTAAGGGTGATTAAGGGTAGTTAAGGGTAGTTAATGTTTTTTTTCTTTTTGCTTGTAGCGCACCCTTAATAGCCTTTAATAGCCTTTAATAACCCTTAATTTTGTTGCGCCTTGACTAGGGTGGGAGTTCCCGACAACCCTCAGCCTCCCGCGCATCCTATCAAGCACCGCAGGTGCGAATCCTATCCAATCCTATCAAATCCTATAATCGTTGCGCCGTGACAAGGGTGGGAGTTCTCAGAGCCTCTCGCGCACCCTTAACGAATCTAACGCCTCTAACGACCCTAAATCTGTTGCGCCGTGACGCCCTTCGGAGTCTCCGCCACCAGCTGAACGAAGCCCGAAGCGGACACAAAAAAAGACGACTCGAAGAAGTCGTCTTGATTTTGTGGGAGCTGAGGGATTGGCTACTCCGCAGATAAATCTGCTCCGCTTAACGCCTTTCCCTTCCGCTCGCCGCGGGGGCCCTTACAAGAACGGCACTTCGCAAGAAGTTGATAAATCAACCCTTTTGTTTTCAGTACCACGCCCGACAAATAGATTTGTCTGTCGTAGTCCTAAAAACAAAAAAAGATGTCATTCGACATCTTCTTGCTTCGTTTGTTCTTGTGGGAGCTGAGGGATTCGAACCCCCGACCCTCTGCTTGTAAGGCAGATGCTCTAAACCAGCTGAGCTAAGCTCCCTTTGTGTATGGCTTGGGACTGCCGACCTCTCTGCTTCAACAAGATTGCTATCCACACTAATCTCGTTTACTCGCTTGTCCTCTCGGACTCTCGTTGAAAAATCTCTTTTGCAACCCTCGCGCAATAGCGCCTGAACAAGGACTTGAACCTAGGACCCCATGATTAACAGTCATGTGCTCTAACCGACTGAGCTATTCAGGCATTTTTTAGAACCTTGCAATGCGGTTATTTCCGTTTTGCGAGTGCAAATATAGAGCAAATTTTTTATTCCACCAAAACTTTTGCAAAAAAAATTAAAAAAATTATCTTTGTGCCGATGAAAACTTTGCTACATATCGTCGTTACTCTCTTATTTACACTATCTTATGGTGTTTTGAGTGCGCAAATAAATTTTTCGGAAAATTCTCACGATTTTGGCGTTATAGCCGAAGATGGGGGTGTGGTGAGTCATATTTTCCGTCTCCGCAACACCTCGTCGAAGCCCGTTGTTATTGTGGCGGCGCAGACATCGTGCGGCTGCACCAAGGTGGAGTTCTCGCGCAAGCCTGTGCTCTCGGGTGAGGAGTCGGAGGTGAAGGTGATCTACAATCCGATGAACTACCCGGGTCCCTTCTCGCGCAAGGTGACCATCGTGACCAACGAGGGCGCACTCAAGCAGATGCTCACCATCTCGGGCAGGGTGACACCTCGCGTGCGTAGTGTGGAGGAGCGCTACCCTATTCTTATGCGCGAGGGCGTGCGTGCGTCGAGTAATGCCCACTCGTTTGGTTATGTCGAGCACGGAAAGATGGCGCAGTCGACCTTCGAGGTGGTCAATACCTCCTCCAGGCAGGTTTCGATTGCGATTGAGAACACCCACTCGGAGTTGGAATTTTATGCACCATCGTCGCTGGCTGCAGGCGAGGAGGCGACCATCAACTTTGGCTGTCTGCTCCCCGAAAATAGCGCGATTTATGGCTCGTTGAGCTACTCGGTGTGGCTTGTTGTCGATGGCGTGAGGGCGCAATATCCGTTTATAATAAACGGACTCGCAATAGATTCTCGCGAAGAAAATGCAAATAATCGTGCGCAAATGATTGCTATGTCCGAAAATTTTCTTAAATTTGGGGCTGTAAAGTGCAATGTTGCGAAGCTGGTGCGCGAACTGGAGTTGTGTAATACCGGTGATACGAGGCTTGAGATACGCAAAATTGAGCTTACGGGTGAGGGCTTTAGTGCTGATATTGAGGGTGATAGCTCGATTGAGGCGGGCGGCCGAAGAGTGGTCAAGGTGACGATATATCCGTCGCGATTGCCATTTGGCGCAGTGGTCGAGAAGTTGCGAGTGGTAAGCAATGACCCCAAGAGGCCTGTACTCACCGTTAGAGTCTCGGCGATTGTCGAGGAGTAGAACTAAAAGTGAAGAGACAAGAATGTTTGAGATAGTAGAGAGAAGAGAGCTTGCGGAGAATATCTACCTCACCCGCGTCAAGGCACCGCGCATTGCCCATTCGGCAAAGCCGGGTCAGTTTGTCATTGTGCGTGCTGATGAGGTTGGCGAGCGCACTCCGCTGACAATTGCCGACTACGATGCCGAGCAGGGCACCGTGACGCTTGTGACACAGGCGTTGGGTGTTTCGACTCGCAAGATTGTGGCAAAGGGCGAGGGCGAGTTTTTGGCCGATGTGGCGGGTCCACTTGGTCGTCCGTCGGACTTTGTGAAGGAGCCTATCGAGGAGGTGCGCAAGCGCAAGTATATCTTCGTTGGCGGTGGTGTGGGTGCTGCACCCGTCTATCCGCAGGTTAAGTGGTTGGCCGAGCAGGGCATCGAGGTCGATGTTATCGTCGGTGCAAAGTCGAAGGATCTGCTCATCTACGCCGAGGAGATGCGTAAGGTGGCGACAAATCTCTACATCGCAACCGACGATGGCTCGGAGGGTTTCCACGGATTGGTGACTACCCTACTCGAGAAGCTCGTTACGGAGGATGGCAAGCAGTATGACTGCTGTGTGGCTATCGGTCCGATGATTATGATGAAGTTTGTGACGCTCACAGCAAAGAAGTTCAACCTTCCGTGCATCGTGTCGCTCAACGCCTTGATGGTGGATGGCACAGGTATGTGTGGAGCGTGTCGAGTGACCATTGCGGGTGAGACAAAGTTTACTTGTGTGGATGGTCCCGAGTTCAACGCCTACGATGTCGACTTCGACGAGGCGATGCGTCGTCAGGGAATGTACCGCACTCAGGAGCAGCGAGCTGTGGCAATACAGCGCGAGCGCGAGGCGGGACACAAGTGTAATATAGGTTTGGATAAGTAGGCTATGGCTAATAAGATACCGCGAGTTCCGGTTAGAGAACAGGATGCGAAGGTGCGTGCCACCAACTTCGAGGAGGTGTGCTACGGCTACAACAAGGAGGAGGCTATGCTCGAGGCTACACGATGCCTCGACTGCAAGAATCCGCGTTGTGTGGCTGCTTGCCCTGTGGGCATCCAGATACCGCGCTTTATTGAGCGACTCCGTGAGGGTGATGTGGCGGGTGCGGCGGCAGTGATTGCGGCTGATTCGTCGTTGCCAAGCATCTGTGGTCGAGTATGTCCGCAGGAGACTCAGTGCGAGGGCTCTTGCATCCTCGGCATCAAGGGCGAGGCGGTGGCCATCGGCAAGATGGAGCGCTTCGTGGGTGATTGGCAGTTGGAGAATGGCCGCGCGAAGGCCGACATCGTGAAGAATGGTCACAAGGTGGCTATCGTGGGTAGTGGCCCTGCGGGCTTGGCTTGCGCGAGCGACCTTGCCAAGATGGGCTACGATGTCACCATCTTCGAGGCTCTGCACGAGGCGGGAGGTGTGCTTGTCTATGGTATACCCGAGTTCCGTCTGCCGAAGGAGAAGGTCGTTAAGGCGGAGATTGAGAGCGTGAAGGCTTTGGGTGTGAAGATTGAGACCGATGTGGTCGTGGGTCGCACCATCACCGTTGACGAGTTGCTCGACGAGGAGGGCTACGAGGCTGTATTCATCGGCTCGGGTGCGGGTCTGCCTCGCTTTATGGGTATCGAGGGCGAGAACCTCAATGGAGTGTTGTCGGCCAACGAGTTCCTCACACGCGCAAACCTGATGCACGCCTACGATAAGGAGTACGATACACCTATATATGTAGGTCGTAAAGTTGTCGTTGTCGGTGGTGGTAATGTGGCTATGGATGCCGTGCGTACAGCCAAGCGTCTGGGTGCCGAGGCAGTGATTGTCTATCGTCGTAGCGAGAAGGAGCTGCCTGCTCGTGCCGAGGAGGTTCACCACGCCAAGGAGGAGGGCATCGAGTTCAGGATGCTGACCAACCCTACCGCAGTGCTCGGTGACGAAAAGGGCTGGGTGCGTGCCATCAACTGTGTGGAGATGGCTCTGGGCGAGGCTGACGAGAGTGGTCGTCGTTCTCCGCAGGTGGTCGAGGGCTCCGACTTCGAGCTCGAGTGCGATGTGGTGGTTATGGCGTTGGGTACTTCGCCAAATCCGCTTATTGCATCGACTACGGAGGCTCTCGAGACAACTCGTCGTGGCTGCATTGTGGCTGACGAATGGGGCCAAACCTCGCGCAAGGGGGTATTCGCAGGTGGTGACACCGTGACAGGAGCAGCAACGGTGATTCTGGCTATGGGCGCAGGTCGCAAGGCTGCCGAGGCTATCGACCGCTATGTGCGTGGCTCGGAGGAGTAATAACAGGAGTTGAGAATATAATTTTACTAACTAAATAACACTAAGTACTATGAAAAGAATTTCTATGATTTTGGGTCTTGTAGCCATCGTGGCTTCGACTCTGTTTGTATCTTGCGCTAAGAAGCACGTGCCAAATGATGTGCCTGCATTCCCACGCAAGATGAGCGCAACCTATGCACTCAATAGCAAGGGCGTACACGCTTGGGCTGGCTTCGTATTTGCTGACGATGGCAAGACTTCGTGCGCTTGGAACTCTACCAACCGTTGGACAGGTTGCCGTGTAGATCCAACTGATGCTACCCGTTTGATGATGTACTTCGCACCTAACAAGGCCTACTCGGTGCGTATCGCTGAGTCGGCACGCGAGTTCTTGCAGTTCCGTGTTCACAAGGTGGGCGAGCCTCTCTATAACGAGGAGAGCTACTACACCGCATACGAGGTTAGTGGTGATTGCGACAATCAGGCCTGCGTGACCATCGTGCCTACACAGATTCCTCAGTATGATGAGGAGCCACTCGTAGGTGAGTTGGAGATCACTATGGCAGGTCAGACTATGCCATTGGCTACCATCACCATCGGTCCACTCGGCGAGTAATCTCGGCTACCGAATAACAACCAAAGAGCAATTCCTAAACAGGGGTTGCTCTTTTTTAGTGAGTAGAGAGAGGAGAGTCGTGAGTTGAGAATAAAGGGCTAGTAAGGGCTAGTAAGGGCTAGTAAGGGCGAAAAAAAATTAAAAATTAAGAATTAAAAATTAAAAATTCTTTTAAGGGTTAGTAAGGGTTAGTAAGGGCGAGTAAGGGCTAGTAAGGGGAAAGCAGAATGCGCACCCCAGTAAGCGAACGCAGTGAGCGCCCCTAGTAAACCCCAGTAACCCCCAGAAATCGTTGCGCCTTGCCCACCTTCGGAGTTCCCAACTCTCTACCCCACCAAAAAAAACAGAGAGTCGGGAAATCCCCAACTCTCCATCTACTATCGCTGCCGAGGGTTTACTCCCACTCGATGGTTGCGTTTGGTTTTGGTGAGAGGTCGTAGCAAACGCGGTTTACGTTTGGCACCTCCTTCAAAATGCGGTCGGTAATCTTGCCGAGGATTGCCCAATCGATATGCTCGATGGTTGCGGTCATAGCGTCCACAGTGTTCACTGCGCGGATGATTACTGGCCAATCGTACGAACGAGCGTTGTCACGCACGCCTACCGACTTGAAGTCAGGCACAATGGTGAAGTACTGCCATACGGTCTTGTCCAAACCAGCCTTTGCGAACTCCTCACGCAAGATTGCGTCCGACTCACGAACAGCCTCCAAGCGGTCACGAGTGATAGCACCGAGGCAACGAACACCCAAACCCGGACCTGGGAATGGCTGACGATAGACCATCTGGTGTGGCAAGCCGAGCTCAACGCCACAAGCGCGTACCTCGTCCTTGAACAACTGCTTCAATGGCTCAACCAACTCGAACTGCAAATCCTCAGGGAGACCGCCCACATTGTGGTGCGACTTAACCATCTTGGCAGTCTTGGTGCCACTCTCCACGATGTCCGGATAGATAGTACCCTGACCGAGGAAGTCGATGCCCTCCAACTTGCGTGCCTCCTCCTCGAATACGCGGATGAACTCGCCACCGATAATCTTACGCTTCTGCTCAGGGTCTGCGACATTCTCCAACTTGGTCAAGAAGCGCTCGGTAGCATCAACATACACGAGGTTGGCGCAGAGCTGCTCGCCAAAGATCTTGATTACATCCTCCGACTCGCCCTTACGCATCAAGCCGTGGTTTACGTGTACGCATACGAGGTTGTTGCCGATAGCCTTCAACAAGAGAGCCGCCACAACCGACGAGTCTACTCCACCCGACAACGCGAGCAACACCTTCTTGTCGCCCACCTGCTGACGGATGAGCTCCACCTGATCAGCCACGAAGTTGGTTATATTCCAGTTGGCCTCAGCCTTGCAAGTGTCGAATACAAAGCCCTTTACAGCCTCCTTGATGGCCTCCAGGTCGTCGGTAAACTGCGCCAGCTTAACCTCGCACTTTGCGTTGTCCCAACCTGCTGCCATCACCGGATAGCCGGCCTCGTAAATCTCTGGCAATACATCGATAGCCACGCCATCGATTACGTGGTTAGGGCCACCATTGATGATTACACCCTTAACATTTGGCAATGCCTGCAACTCCTTTGCAGTGATGTCGTGCGGATATATCTCGCTATAAACGCCGAGCGCACGAATTGCTCTTGCTACTACTGTATTCTCGTGACTACCCAAGTCCAAGATAACAATCATATCCTGTTTCATAACTCTAATCTCCTTGTGTTAGAAAATCGTTCTGATTGCCTCTTTTTGCACCTTGCTTGCGTCGTAAATGCTCACATAGGTCTACTATGCTGTGCTTTCCGCCACTGCGCAACGCACAAAAATAGGCTAATCACCTCCGATTTTGAATGAATGGAAAAT
>JAFVOR010000012.1 GCA_017505725.1 Alistipes sp. | reverse complement strand
ATCTCTGGATAGGTGTTACCAAGACGGCAACCACGGTGACCGAGCATAGGGTTAACCTCGTGCAACGACTCAACCTTAGCAGCAACCTTCTCGAATGGAATACCCATCTCGGCAGCCAACTCCTTCTGATCCTTCTCAGTGTGAGGAACGAACTCGTGCAATGGTGGATCGAGCAAACGAACGATCACCGGATAGCCCTTCATAACCTTGAACAAGCCCTCGAAGTCACCACGCTGCATAGGGAGCAACTTAGCCAAAGCCACACGACGACCAGCCTCATCATCAGCCAAGATCATCTCGCGAATAGCCTTGATACGGTCACCCTCGAAGAACATATGCTCTGTACGGCAAAGACCGATACCCTCAGCACCGAAGCGGAATGCCTGCTCAGCATCGCGTGGAGTATCAGCGTTAGCACGAACCTTCAACTTAGCATACTTACCTGCCAACTCCATCAACTTACCGAAGTCACCATCAAGAGCAGCCTCCTGGGTTGCAACCTGACCGAGGTAAACCTCACCTGTCGAACCGTTCAACGAAATCCAATCGCCCTCGTTGATGGTCAAACCGTTGATCTTGATTGTGCGAGTCTTGTAGTCGATATCCAACTCACCTGCACCCGATACGCAACACTTACCCATACCACGAGCAACAACTGCTGCGTGCGAGGTCATACCACCACGAGCGGTGAGGATACCTGCTGCATCGAGCATACCCTTCAAATCCTCTGGCGAAGTCTCGATACGAACCAAGATTGCCTTCTGGCCTGTCTCTGCAAACACCTTCTCTGCATCGTCAGCGAAGAATACTACCGGACCTGTAGCAGCACCTGGCGAAGCAGGCAAGCCCTTAACTACAACCTTAGCATTCTTAACTGCGGTCTTATCGAATACTGGGTGAAGCAACTCGTCGAGCTTCTCAGGCTCGCAGCGCAATACTGCGGTCTGCTCGTCGATCAAGCCCTCTGCCAACATATCCATAGCGATCTTCACCATCGCTGCACCGGTACGCTTACCGTTACGGCACTGCAACATCCAGAGCTTACCATCCTGGATGGTGAACTCGATATCCTGCATATCGGTGAAGTACTCCTCAAGGTGGTGCTGAATCTCGTTCAACTCCTTGTAAACCTCTGGCATAACCTCCTCGAGCGAAGGATACTTCGATACACGATCCTCCTCCGAGATGTTCTGAGCCTTAGCCCAACGACGCGAACCCTCGATAGTAATCTGCTGTGGAGTACGGATACCTGCTACGACATCCTCACCCTGTGCGTTGATGAGGTACTCACCATTGAAGATGTTCTCACCTGTAGCAGCGTCACGCGAGAAAGCAACACCGGTAGCCGAGCTATCGCCCATATTACCGAATACCATTGCCTGAACATTTACTGCTGTACCCCACTCTGCAGGGATATTGTTGAGCTTACGATAGAGGATAGCACGCTCGTTCATCCACGAACCGAATACTGCGCAGATAGCACCCCAGAGCTGATCCCAAGGGTTTACAGGGAAGTCCGAACCGGTCTGCTCCTTAACTGCAGCCTTGAACTTAGCAACCAAAACCTTCAAGTCGTCGGTTGTGAGGTCGGTATCCATCTTGACACCACGCTCCTCCTTCAACTCCTCGATGATAACCTCGAATGGATCCTGATCCTCCTTCGAAACTGGCTTCATACCGAGAACAACATCACCGTACATCTGTACGAAACGACGGTACGAGTCCCAAGCGAAACGAGGGTTACCCGAGAGCTGAGCTACAGCCTCGACAGCCTCGTCGTTCATACCGAGGTTGAGGATGGTATCCATCATACCCGGCATCGAAGCACGAGCACCCGAACGAACCGAAACGAGGAGTGGCAACTCCTTGTCGCCGAACTTGCGGCCTGTCAACTCCTCAACACGCTTGATTGCAGCCTCAACATCGGGACGAAGCATCTCTATAACTGCAGCCTGACCGTGCTGGTAGTACTCGGTACAAACATCGGTGGTGATGGTAAATCCTGGAGGTACAGGAATACCGATAAGGTTCATCTCGGCGAGGTTTGCACCCTTACCGCCGAGCAACTCTCTCATCTTGCCATTTCCCTCGGCCTCTTTGTTACCGAAGAAATAGACGCGCTTTACATTTGTCATAGCAAAATTGTTTTAAATTATTAATGATAGAAAATTAGTTTTCTCTTTTATCTGCTGTTTCCAACTAACAAATTTAGTGATATTTTTCGCAAAATCAAACAAATATCGAAAATTTATCAAAAAACAGACCTTCTTAGGGTGCAAAGATAAGAATTTTTAGCGATTTTCGAAAACAATTTATTACCTTTGCAACGATAAAACATACATACTTTTTATATTTAATAAACTAATCGTTATGAAAAACCTAAAATTTATCTTGGTTGCGGCAGTTGCAATGTTCATCTCCGCAACAGCTTTTGCAGCTGACGCAAAGGAGCCACAGCTCGTTTTGCCTTCGGTTGTAGGTAACAACATGGTGCTTCAGCACTCGACCACCGTTAACATCTGGGGTTGGGCTAAGCCAAAGGCTACCGTAAAGGTTGACCCAAGCTGGGACAACAACAAGAAGCCTATCAAGGTTAAGGCTAACGAGGAGGGTCTCTGGATCTTGCCTATTCAGACTCTCTCGGCAAGCTACGATGCTCACTCGATCACCATCAAGGCCGGTAAGGAGGTTAAGGAGTTGACCAACATCCTCTTCGGTGAGGTATGGCTCTGCGCAGGTCAGTCGAATATGGAGTGGCCGGTTCGCAAGACTCCTGATATGCAGCACTACATCAAGGGCGAGAAGAACCCTTACATCCGCCTCTACTGCACAGGTCGCATCTCGTCGTCGACTCCACAGAAGGAGGTTCCTACACAGCGTAAGTATCGTGCATCGTGGACCACTTGCACATCGAAGGCAGTAGGTAACTTCTCGGCTGTAGGCTATGGCTTTGGTGTTGAGTTGCAGAAGGCTTTGAACGTTCCTGTAGGTCTTATCGACGCATCTTATGGTGGCACCCCTGTTGAGGGCTGGTTGAGCGCAGAGTATCTCGCTAACAACCCTAAGTTGGCTGCCGTAGCAAAGAAGTCGAAGAACAGAAAGTGGGGCAAGAAGATTTCGCACCTCCACAACGCTAACATCTACCCTATCCGTCACTACAACATCGCTGGTACTATCTGGTATCAGGGTTGCTCGAATGTAAGCTACAACGGTACTTACGCAACTATGCTCAGCGGCCTTATCAAGTCGTGGAGAGAGGAGTTCCGCAATCCGGAGATGCCATTCTACATCGTTGAGATCGCTCCTCACACATACGGAGGCATCAATGGTGCTCGTCTTCGTGAGGCTCAGGCTCGCGTAGCTGCTCGCACCACCAACTGCGAGATCGTAGGTACAAATGACCAGAATCAGATCCCAGGTGACATCCACCCTCCAAAGAAGGCTGATGTTGCTCACCGTTTGGCACAGTGCGCTCTCGGCGGTTTCTACAAGAAGACTACCGACGAGTTCCGTTCGCCAGCTTACAAGTCGATGGCTATCGAGGGCAGCGCAATCCGCGTTAACTTCAAGAATGTTCCTACCACTCTCGTACAGAAGGGTGAGGGTCGTGTAAACGGCTTCCAGATTGGTTACAAGGATCCAGAGAACGAGAAGAAGATCATCTTCGTTTTGGCTGAGGCTAAGATCGAGGGTAAGTCGGTAGTTGTATCGGCAGAGGGCGTTGACAGCCCAATCGCAGTACGCTACTGCTTCAACGAGGATATGGGTAATGTATTCTCGGCAGAGGGTCTTCCTCTCATCGCATTCCGCAGCGACAAGAACAACCGCTCGTTGAGCGCTCGTCCATTTGTAGAGGCTCCATCGCAGATCGGCATCAAGTTCGAGGGCGAGGGTTATGTTGCAAGCACCTTCACCGAGGGCGCAACTCTCTGGCCAGGTCACACCTTCGTGATGAGCGCAGAGTATCCAAAGGAGTTCGAGGGCTTCCAGATGTTGGTTCCAACCCCAGTAGGCAAGGGCCAGATGTCGGTAGGTGGTCGTGTAACCGCTTTGGCTGATGGTAAGATCTACATCCTCAGCGCAATCAACGGTGCTACTCGCAAGGCTCCTTGGCTCGCACTCACTTCGTGCTACACCCGTTGCGCAAAGGATGGCAAGTTGAAGGGCACCTTCTACATCATCGAGCGCGAGGTTAAGGCTGGTGAGGTTGTTGAGTTGCCTAAGTTCAAGAACGCTTGGGGAACTATCGTTCTCGCTAAGACTATCGAGCAGTAATCCTTCAAAAGAGATATAAATGCGTTGGGGCTAATCGGGCGTGACTCGGTTAGCCCCGATGCTTTTTCAGTGAGTAGTGAGTAGTGAGTAACAACTTTTCTCTAACTTCCACTAACCACAACTAACTACCTCTAATCCCTTACTCGCCCTTAAATTTTTAATCTTTAATTTTCAACTTTTAATTTTATTTCCTATATTTGTATTACGAATAAAAAATTGTAGGTTATGAAATACAAAAGAATTCTTCTCAAGTTGAGTGGCGAGTCGTTGCAGGGCGAGCAGAAATATGGAATCTCGATGGAGCAGGCTCGTGTCTACGCTCAGCAGATCAAGGAGGCTCAGGCACTCGGCACCGAGATAGGTATCGTCATCGGTGGCGGCAACATCTTCCGTGGCTTGCAGGGCGCAAAGAGGGGCTTCGACCGTGTGAAGGGCGACCAGATGGGTATGCTTGCAACCATCATCAACTCGTTGGCACTGCAGGCTGTACTGAACGACGAGGGTGTGAAGTGTAAGGTTCTGACCTCGATCCGTATGGAGCCTATCGGTGAGTACTACTCGAAGGATAAGGCTCTCGAGTATTTGCGCGAAGGCTATGTAGTGATTATCGGCGGTGGTACCTCCAACCCATACTTCTCGACCGACTCGGCTTCGGCTCTGCGAGGCATCGAGATCGAGGCAGACGGATTCTTCAAGGGCACTCGCGTCGACGGCGTATACACGGCCGATCCCGAGAAGGACCCTACCGCGACCAAGTTCGACGAGATATCGTTCGACGAGATTTATGCACGAAATTTGAAGATAATGGATATGACCGCCTTCACCCTCTGCAAGGAGAATGGCCTGAATATCATCGTATTCGATATGGACACTCCGGGCAACCTTATGAAGGTGCTCACAGGCGAGAATATCGGAACATTGGTACACAAATAAGCGAACTACTATGACACGCAGACATCAGAAGAAGAGCAGTTGGTTACTGCTCGCAATGTTGGTTTTAACAATTGCTATTGGAGCATTCATTCTGCTCTACCCTACCAATACCGAGGAGGCGAAAGCGCAACCTCAAGCTCAAACCGAGCGACCTTCGCCCGAGGAGGCAACCATAGCCAAGGAGGGAAGCCTCGCCCCCGACTTTGTGGTGGAGATGTTCGATGGCGAGAAGGTGCATCTTGCCGACCTGAAGGGCAAGGTTGTCCTCTTGAACTTCTGGGCCACTTGGTGTCCACCGTGCCGTGCCGAGTTGGCGTGCGTCGAGAAGGAGATTATTGAGCGTTTCAAGGGTGAGCCTTTCGTATTCATTCCCGTATCGCGTGGTGAGGAGAAGGCTACCGTAGCGGAGTTCCGCCAGAAGATGGGCTACACCTTCCCTATGGGACTCGACAGCGACAAATCGATATACAGCCTCTACGCCCAGACCTACATCCCACGCAACTTCCTCATCGACAAGGAGGGCAAGATCGTGAAGGCAAGCGTAGGCTATGACGAGGCAGAGTTTGCCGAGTTGGTGAAGTTGATTGACGAAACAATTAAAAAATAATAAATAGAAGATAACTATGGATACAAAGACCATCTTAAATGACGCAACCGTCCGTATGCAGAAGGCGGTAGATTTCCTGGAGGAGTCGTTGGCAAACATTCGCGCAGGCAAGGCCTCTGTTAATGTTTTGAATGGTGTTTTCGTAGATTATTACGGATCGCAGACCCCTGTTTCGGGCGTAGCGAGTGTCACCGTACCTGATGCAAAGACCATCCTCATTCAGCCTTGGGACAAGAATATGATTCGTCCTATCGAGAAGGCTATCATCGACTCGAACATCGGCCTCACCCCATCGAACAATGGCGAGAGCATCCGTCTTTCGATGCCACCTCTCACCGAGGAGCGTCGTAAGGAGCTCGTGAAGCAGTCGAAGGCCGAGGCTGAGAATGCCCGCATCTCGTTGCGTAACGCTCGTCGCGATGCTGTCGAGGCGTTCAAGAAGGCTGTCAAGGAGGGTATGCCTGAGGATGAGGGCAAGGATGGCGAGGCACAGACTCAGAAGCTCGTCGACAAGTTCTCGAAGGCCATCGAAGCTGCATTCGAGAAGAAGGAGAAGGAGATTATGACTGTATAAAACTCGCTCCTAATAGAGAGAACAAGAGTGTGTCCAACAAGTGGGCACACTCATTCTTTCAGAAGTTGTATAACAAGAGGGATTTCAAGGCTTGCATAGCCCGAAAAAGCGCAGTTTACTAGGCGTAAATGAGCATTTTGAGGGCAAGCGTAACGAAGAAATCACCTTGTTAGACAGCTTCTTTGTTCTGTACTTGTATCTATTGGTAATGATGCAAAAAGCGGCGCTTGGACAAAAAGATAAGTGCTTGTAAATTTGTAAATTACAGCGATATTTTAGAGATTAGTAGAAACCGTTTTCTACTAATCTCTATTTTTTATGGCAAAAAAGCGCAAAATTAGGT
>JAFVOR010000011.1 GCA_017505725.1 Alistipes sp. | reverse complement strand
GTTCTCGTACCGTATCAGCCACCTTACAGAGCACCTCAAGAACAACCGTCACGACTTCGGCACTCAGCGTGCGATGTTGAAGATGATCGGTAAGCGCCGTCAGTTGTTGGAGTACTTGAAGGAGGTAGATATCGAGCGTTACCGTGCTATCGTTAAGGCTTTGAACCTTCGTAAGTAAGAGGTCCGGCAGAATGGGGCAACTCGTTTTTCAGAGTTGCCTTCATTTTGTCTATTGAGATGATGAGAGAAGAAGAAAAATTTTTATTTGACGAATTAGATGATTATGGAAGAAAAGAAGTTGTACAATGCTGTACAGAAGTTTATCCCGCTGGAAGGTAACCGCGAGATAATGATTGAGACCGGTAAGTTGGCTAAGCAGGCTGACGGTTCGGTTGTAGTTAAGCAGGGCGATACTATGTTGCTTGCAACAGTAGTAGCTGCAAAGGATGCAAAGGAGGGTACCGACTTTATGCCTTTGCAGGTTGAGTATAAGGAGAAGTTTGCTGCAGTAGGTCGCATCCCTGGCGGTTTTATGAAGCGTGAGGGTAAGGCTGGCGACAACGAGATTTTGGTTGCCCGCTTGATTGACCGTGCGCTCCGTCCATTGTTCCCTGCAGATTATCACGCAGAGGTATATGTTACCGTAAACCTTATCTCGGCAGACAAGGATATTCAGGCTGATGCTTTGGCAGGTTTGGCTGCTTCGGCTGCACTCGCAGTATCGGACATTCCATTCGGCGGTCCTATCTCGGAGGTGCGTGTAGCTCGTATCAATGGCGAGTATTGTATCAACCCAACCTTCTCGCAGATGAAGGATGCCGACCTCGACATTATGGTCGGTGGTACCATCGATAATATCTTGATGGTTGAGGGTGAGATGAACGAGGTTAGCGAGGAGGTAATGCTCGGCGCAATCAAGTATGCTCACGAGGCTATCAAGGGTCACTGTGCTGCACAGATCGAGTTGATGAAGGAGCTCGGCAAGGATGTTAAGCGCGAGTACTGCCACGAGACTAACGACGAGGAGTTGCGTCAGACCATCATCTCGGAGTTGTACGACAAGGCATACGCTATCGCTACAAGCGGCACAATGAAGCACGAGCGTGCAGAGGCATTCGACGCTTTGGAGGCTGAGTTTGCTTCGCGTTATACCGAGGAGGAGCTCGAGGAGAAGGCTCCACTCATCCACAAGTACTTCCACGACGATGTTCAGAAGAAGGCTATGCGTAATATGATCCTCGACGAGGGTAAGCGTCTCGATGGTCGTCGTACCGACGAGATTCGTCCTATCTGGTGCGAGGTTAGCTACCTCCCTTGCGCTCACGGTTCGGCTATCTTCACCCGTGGCGAGACTCAGTCGCTCTCGACTGTAACCCTCGGCACCAAGCTCGACGAGAAGCAGCACGACGAGGTATTGTTCCAGGGCTCGGAGCAGTTCGTGCTACACTACAACTTCCCTCCGTTCTCGACTGGTGAGGCAAAGGCATCGCGCGGTGTAAGCCGTCGTGAGGTTGGTCACGGCCACCTCGCTTGGCGTGCGTTGAAGCCTATGGTACC
>JAFVOR010000010.1 GCA_017505725.1 Alistipes sp. | reverse complement strand
GCGGTTATCTTCCTCACAGGTGTATTCGTACCAAACATTGCAAAGGCTCAGATTAGCGATGTATCGCCATTGATGTGGCTTGCACTCGGTATCTTCGCCGTTGCATTCGTGGTTATCCTCTTGACCAAGATTCCTGAGAATCCTGCAGTTGAGGCAAAGAGCGAGGAGAAGTCGGAGTATGGTCCAATGTCGTTCCGTCACTTCGTACTCGGCGCTGTTGCCATCTTTATCTATGTAGGTGTTGAGGTAGGTATTCCTAATGTATTGCAGAAGTGGTTGCAGAATGGCGGCTTGAATGTTGAGTCGGGTGCTGAGGCTATCGCAGGAACTGTTACCGCAACCTACTGGTTGTTGATGCTCGTAGGTCGTCTCGTAGGTGCTGCACTCGGTGCCAAGGTTTCGGCAAAGAATATGCTTATTGCTGTTTCGGCAGTTGGTTTGTGCCTCGTTTTGGGCGCAATGTTCTTGCCTCATATTGGTGTTAGCCTCCCTGTATTCAAGGGCACAGCAGGCTTTGGATTGGCAGAGGTTCCTGTAAATGCAGCATTGCTTGTACTCTGCGGCCTCTGCACTTCTGTTATGTGGGGTGGTATCTTCAACCTTGCAGTTGAGGGCCTCGGCAAGTACACCGAGAAGGGAGCAGGTATCTTTATGGCAATGGTTTGCGGTGGTGGTATCCTTCCATTCGTTCAGAACGCAGTTGTTGACTGGACAGGTAGCTACCTTACAAGCTACTGGGTAATCGTTGCAGGTCTTGCCTTCTTGCTCTACTACGCTTTGGTAGGCTGCAAGAATGTGAACAAGGATATCCCAACCGAGTAACGATTGGTAGTTCCAACACAAAACAATATGAGGGTGTCCCGACGGACACCCTCATACTTTATATATATAGCAATACTACTTCTGGCTCTTCTTCGCCTTATTATAGAAGTACTCCAAGGCAGGTGGTGCATCGCCTACCAAGCACTCGTGCTTGTAATCCTTGCCCTGCACCGACTCCCACTCCTGGCGAATCTTCTTCAGCTCCTCTGGGTTCTGATAGAGCTCAACAAATGTAAGGTAGATGGTCTTTGCGGCGTTCAACATCGCCTTGGTACCGATAGTTGTACCACTTATACAAGCAAAAGGCCACTTGTGCGCAGTCATAGGGCTAGTGCAAGTCTCCACACGACAGAGTGGTACTACTTGCGAAACATCGCCTGTATCATCTGCGCCACCTCCAGCTGACGATAATTGCTCACGGAAAGGCACGACACTTTCGTATCGCGAAAAATCCACCTCTTTCTTTAGCCCTCCATTGCGACACAACACCTTAACATACTCTTTTTCCTCGTCGGTGAGCATAACGCCGCCCACTTTTTTGAGGTTGCGATGTGCTATTCGAGCAAGATGCAAGTTGCGCAATATTGGATAAGTACCGCAAACAAAGGTATGTTTAACAGTTGTACCTGTACCCAAGGCTGCACCCTCAGCAGCGGCTATTGTGCGCTTCAACAAATCCTTCGCTACCTTGGGGTCGGGGTGTCGAAGTTGGTAGAAGACCTGTGCCTTATCGGGTACGATATTCGGAGCCTCACCACCATTGGTTATCACATAGTGTACTCTGCAGTTTGGGTGGATATGCTCACGATTGAGATTCATCATATAGTTCAAAACCTCGACAGCATCGAGTGCCGAGCGTCCTTCGTGCGGAGTAGCGCCCGCGTGCGAGGTCTTGCCTTCGAAGTCGAAGAGAATGCCAATCATTGCCGAATGCGGACTACGGAGGATTTGATTACGTCTCGTTGGGTGGTAGGAGATGGCACAATCGACATCGTCAAATAGCCCCTCGCGTACCATATAGGTCTTGCCGCCACCGCTCTCTTCGGCAGGGCAACCATACACTCGGATTGTTCCCTGATGCCCCTCGGCAAGCCACTTCGACACTGCTACAGCAGCCGACAAGGCGCATGTGCCGATAAGGTTGTGTCCGCAAGCGTGTCCGTAACCACCCTCAACAAGAGGATTGTTCTGTGGAGTAGTATCTTGCGACAAGCCTGGCAAAGCATCGTACTCGGCAAGTACCGCCATTACGGGTTTGCCCGAGCCAAACGAAGCGACAAAGGCTGTTGGCATACCAGCAACACCTCGCTCAATCTTAAAGCCATTCCTTTTGAGGTGTCGTATAAACAACTCCGAGCTTTTGTACTCCATAAAGCCGGGTTCGGCATATTCGAAAACCTGCTTTTGAATCTTATCGTAGGTATGGAAATGCGAATCAAACCACTCTAAACCGATGTTTGAGAGCAACATGAATGATGCTATGAGAATTTTCATTGATAGACTATTTATGTGATGCTATTTCTGACTCTTCTTTGCCTTGTTGTAAAAGAACTCCAGTGCTGGTGGGGCGTTGCCAACCAAGCACTCGTGCTTGTAGTCCTTGCCCTGCACCGACTCCCACTCCTGGCGAATCTTCTTCAGCTCCTTAGGATTCTTGTAGAGTTCGATAAATGTGAGGCAGATGGTTTTTGCTGCGTTCATCATAGCCTTGGTACCGATGGATGTGCCACTGATTGAGGCGAAGTGCCAAGTGTGCGAGGTCATTGGACTTACACAGGTCTGCACACGGCAGAGAGGCACAACCTGCGATACATCGCCCGTATCGTCCGAGCCACCACCTCCAACAGTTACCTCTTTGTGAGGCAAAATCTTCTCATACTGCGAGAAATTGACATCGCCGCTCTGTCCCGCATTGCGGTGCAACTCCCTGACATAAGCCTTCTCCTCTTCGCTAAGCATCACACCGCCCACCCTCTCGAGGTTGCGATGTGCCATATAGGCCAGATGGTTGTTTCGCAAAATATGATATGTACCGCTCACAAAGCTATGCTTAACGGTGGTACCCGTACCCATTGCAGCGCCCTCAGCAGCAGCCAAAGTACGCTTCAATAGATCCTTCAACACCTCAGGATTCGGATGGCGAAGATAGTAGTAGACCTGAGCCTTGTCGGGCACGATGTTCGGAGCTTCACCGCCATTGGTAATCACATAGTGCATTCTGCAATCGGGGTGAATATGCTCGCGGTTGAGATTCATCATAAAGTTCAACGCCTCGACTGCATCGAGAGCCGAACGACCCTCGTAAGGGGTAGCACCTGCGTGAGAGGTCTTACCCTCAAAGTCGAAGATGATGCCAATCTTTGCCGATTGTGTCTTGTCGAGTATGTCGTTGCGACGCGACGGGTGGTAGGAGATGCAGCAATCTACATCCTTGAACAACCCCTCGCGCACCATATAGGTCTTGCCACCGCCACCCTCTTCGGCAGGACAGCCATAGAGACGGATTGTTCCCTCGTGTCCCTCGGCGAGCCACTTCGACACCGCCACAGCAGCCGACAATGCGGTTGTACCGATGAGGTTGTGACCACAGGCGTGTCCATAACCGCCCTCGACAAGCGGTCTGTTCTCGGGCGTTGTGTCCTGCGACAAACCCGGCAGAGCATCATACTCGGCAAGTACCGCCATTACCGGTTTACCCGAGCCAAAGCTCGCTACAAAGGCTGTAGGTATACCCGCCACGCCACGCTCCACCTTGAAGCCATTCTCCTCGAGGTGCCGGATGAGCAACTCCGCACTCTTGAGCTCCATATAGCCCGGCTCGGCATACTCGTAGAGCCGTTTCTGAATTTTGTCGTAGGTATCAAAATTTGAGTTCAGCCAATCGAGACCGACATTCGACACCAACAATGCTGATGCAATGAGTGTTTTAATCATATTTAAGTTTGTCTGTTTTTGCCTTTTGCAATCTCTACAACCACTTCTTGTAGCGGAAGTAGCCCATTGTGAGTCCCGAGGCAAGAATCATCAAACCAATGGCAAAGATGTAGCCCAACGGGAGATTCCAACCATTCGGAAGGGTGTAGACCCACTCCAACTCGGGCATAACCCTGAAGTTCATACCATAGATACTCGCCACGAGTGTTGCGGGCATAAAGACTACTGCTGCCACCGAGAATATCTTGACCACCTCGTTCTGCTCGATATTGATAAGACCGAGAGCCGAATCCTGAATATAGTCAAGACGCTGGAACGAGAAATCGGTGTGGGAGATCAGGGAGTTGACATCCTTGATCATAAGTTGCAGACGCGGATAGATATCGTTAGGGAAACGCTCGCTACGCAAGATACCCGAGAGGATACGCTGACGGTCGAAGATATTCTCGCGGAGGACCATTGTGCGCTCCTGCAAGGTGCTGAGGCGCAAGAGGATATCCTTGTCGATGGAGTCCTCCTTGGTGATGGTCTTCGAGAGCGACGAAACCTGACGGCCTACCAACTCGACAAGGTCGGCATCGAAGTCGATGCGCACCTCGAGCAACGAGATGAGGATGTGGTAGCCGGTCGAGAAGCTGCGATAGTTCATCTGCAGTCGCTTCTCCGCCTCGCGGAAGGTACGCATCTCGGCCTGACGCACCGACACAAGCACACCCTCGTTCGAGAGGATGAACGACACCGGCTCGACCTCGAAGCTATCGCCCGTAGGGACAAAGAAGTTCGAGTTCGAGATGATGGCATTCTCGGTCTCGGAGTACTTTGATGTGGACTCAATCTCCTCGACCTGCTGTTTGGTCTGGAGGCTGATCTCCATAAAGTTCTCGACAGCCTTCTGCTCCTTGATGGTAGGCTGCATCATATCGATCCAGAGAATATCATCGAAACCGAGATCGTCGAAGAGCTCGGTATCGGCATTGCGAATAATTTTGTTGTATTGCTTCAAGTAGATAGTAATCATCTCTTTTCCATTTTAAGAGACCCGAAGATCTCTGAGGTTTAACTTCGATTTTTTTGTCTCCTGCTGTGTGTTCGGTAGAAGTTTTATCAAGAGCCCGAACACCATTGATTACCTTCAGCCGGGATTGACCTTCGGCTCGATTTTGAGCCCGTAGTCCCAGAACTTTTTAAGCGCGTTGTGTTTCTGTATGTCGAACAAGAAGTCGATATTCTCGGTGAGATATTCGTAGGCATACTCTCGGTCGGCGTAGTCGCTCTCGAGGATAGCCTCGTAGATATGCTCCACTCCGTAGGTGAATGCCGCCTGCAACTCATCGCGCACCTCGTAAGACAAGCCCTTGCGAGCCACCCACACAGCAAAGGTGAATGGCATCTTGGTAGCCTTCTGCCACTCCTCTGCCAAATCGTAGGTGTGTGCGAAGCGACCCTCGTTGTCGAAGACCTTGTCGCCAATGAGCAGGAAGGCATCTCCCTCCTTGGCGTGGTCGAGCTGCGAGTACTCCTCGAGAGCAATCCACTCGGGCTCGATGTGCCACAACTTTTTGGCGAGGTAGCCACAGAGCTGAACAGAGGTCTTGGAGTGGGCATCGAGGTAGATGCGCGAAACCTTCTCTATAGGGGTATTGCTCATCACCACCACTGTGCGCACCTTGCCTACAGCACCGATGCAGTAGTCGGTAACTATCTCTGCATCAGCGAGTGAAGGCACCATAGCCACAGGCATAAGCGCAATATCAGCTTTGCCTTCGACGAAATTTTGGTAACAGAGTGATGGGGGTGCAAGCAACAGTTCGGCACCGAGGCTACAGTGGTGTCGAAGTCCATAGATGAAGGGTATCGTATTGAGATACGATACGGCGGTTATTTTTGCGTTTACTGCCATCATCCATCGCTTGCGTAGTTTTGATTCAACCTAACGGCTCCTCCCAAAAAAGAGCCTTTATCCGCACAAAGATAATCATTTTTTGTATAGAGTGTTCGCCAAAACTCTATTTTTTGTAGAAAAATTTCAATTTTTTAATCTCGCTCAAATATTTCACTATGAGATGATTGCCCCGATTCGATTCTAAAAGAGTTAGATTTTTTTTGCCAAAACTCTTGACAAGCCCCCTTTTCCGATTATATATTTGCACCGTCAATCGGCGTCAATCGACACAAGGTTTTCAACAGCAATCAACATCCTGTTCAAAACTTTATCAACATCCAAATTTGCTGACTGCTCGGAACATTCCTACAGTTATCGACAGTCACGAACAATCTATTAACACATTTTACAACAATTATTAACCTATGAATCGCACCCTATTGTGCAGGGCGATTGAGGGGTTGGTAACGAGGTGTGGCTACGAGCTATGTCAGCACGACAGGTCGTACTACCCCTCATCCCTCTCACACTACCCTGCAGCCTTCCTCTCGACTCCGAAATTTGTTGCCATCGAGGGGCGAAAACACGGACGAATAACCTACAATGTCTCGCTCATCGTCGCCCAACAAGGGGCAAAGCTATCACCAACTGAGCGCAACGAACTCTATGCAGAGATGGAGCAGCAGCTCCTCGAAATCTTCGTCGAGCTCTCGAAAGAGGGTTTGGTGGCGGTGGTCGACAATCTGACCATTTCGCCCTGCGCCGAGGCGGTCGACCACCACGGAGCTGTGGCGATGGAGGCGCGAGCCGAGATTGAAACAATTTTCTAAAACAAAGAACAACTATGATTCTGACAACCCTTTCCCACGACTTCTCCCCTCGCAATTCTGCTCTGCGCTTCGGCATCGAGAGCGAGAGCGACACACCACAAGATGTGGAGATCGAAGTGGTCGACTGCGACAATGACACGACCATCGCTCGACAACGCCTTCGCAAGGTGACCTCGGCCGAGGTAAACATCGCCCCCTACGCCACACTCCCTGCCGAGCATCGCCCCACACAGCTTGTCGGCACATCGTTCGGGGAGTTGCCCACCGCCAAATACACCATACGCACCGACGGTGTTGAGGCCACTCCGATACGCATCTCGGTCAACAGATGCGAGGTGAGCGCACCCACGATTGTGACCACGATGCCTCTCGACCGCACCATCGCCTATGGCGAGCGCGACGAACTACTACTGATAGGAGGTGTCGATGACCACTTTGCAGCCCACATCGAGAGCGACCAGGGCGACGATTTATCACTCGACTACACATCACCTACAGGTGCGGTAAGGCTCACAATTTCGACCGAGGATTTCGAAAGAAACATCGGCTCGCTATCGGTGGAGATAACCCACAACGGTGAGTGGTTGACCACCCTGCACTACAGAGTAGTGAGGGCTCGCGACAAATCGTTGCGCCTGGCGTGGATATCGGAGAAGGGGTCGATAGAGCGATACACCTTTCCAGCCATTGCAAAGGCGCAACGCAAGAGCGAGAAGCACACCATCACCACCTCCGATGGCTTGCAGGTGGTATCATCGACCTCCGAGCAGTTGCTCCTCCTCAACTCTCGCTACGAGCCTAGCCACATCACCAAGGCTCTGGCCGAGATCATCTCCTCGACGAAGGTGTGGATCGAGCGACGCAACAACCTTCACGAGGTGGAGGTGCTCACATCGGTCATCGACAGCAACCTGTTCGGCGAGCCCGACAGTGTGCGACTCACCCTTCGCCAATGGGGCATAAAGGAGGGTAGCATATGATGGAGTTATGGATTGACGGAGCGTTGTGCGACCTCGGCAAAGAGCCTACCGTTCCCATAACATTCGATATCGAGCAACTCGCCGATGTGGAAGGGGCGAGGAGTGGTCGAGATATCGAGATTGAGTTGCCATCCACCCCACGCAACGATGCTATCTTCGCCTCATCCAAGGATATTTATGCGCTATCGAGGTTCAATGCCGAGCACCACACCGCCTGCATCAAGTGCGACGATGTGACCATCTTCGAAGGTAGTGCCTACCTCCGCTCCACGACTCTGCAAGGGGGCAACGGGGGTTACCTCATCCGCATAAGCGAGGGTGGTGCCGAGTGGATCGAGGAGGTGGTACACAACCGACTCGACGAGCTGGATATAGAGTTGGAGGAGAGGCTCAACCTCGCCACCATAAGCGACTCGTGGGAGTGGGAGAAGGCGGTGCGCTTCCTGCCCGTCTACCGCGAGGGCAAGCAGAGTGGCTATGGCTCGTCGGACCAACCCATCGAGCGAGTGATGCTCTCTGACGACTACCACCCCTTTATCTCGGTGGCGGAGATGGTACGAAGAGTGTTCGCCAAGGCGGGATACAAACTGCGCAGCCGATTCTTCGAGAGCGAATTGGGGCAGTCGCTCTATATGAGTGGCGACTTCTCGCGAAGCGATGCACACGATGCTAAAGAGCGTTGCGACTTCTTTGCACGACGCTCGGCTCCCTTCACAGCCTCGGCAGACTACGCAGGCAGAGTCTACGCCTCGAAGAGTGTGGAGCTGCACTCGGTAGGCCCGATTGTGGATACAGCCAACCCATTGGCTTTCGATAGCGATGGCAGGCAGATGAGGGAGACATTCAACACTCTTGACGCCTTCTCGAAGACAAAGTATGGCGACATCTGCTTCACGCCCGTTCGCTCGGTCAATGTCGGATTTATGCTCCACCTCGAGTACACAACCGACTACAAGGTGGCCTCGCGAGAGCGACTTGTGGGCTTCGATGTGGTGGAGGGTGTCGACGGTGTCTGTGTGGAGTTCCCACTGATTAACACCTTCAAGGATCACCGCAACGCACCCAAAGCGAGATGGCAATACCGCGCCTTCGTATTCGACCACATCAATGGGCAAGAGTACAGACTCGAGGTCGAGACCGCAGATGGCAATCGCCACAGCGTAGCGCAGTGGAGTGATCGCTCGTCGACGGTGGTTATGCCCGCTACCGCCCCACTCTCGCTCCAACTCATCTACCGAGACAGCACATCGGGGATCTGGATGCCCTACACCAAAGATTGGGCTCTCTATCAGGGCGATATGAACGAAGAGGGGCGCATAGATGTGGTGATGGATCTGCGTCTGCCTCCGAAGAGTATTGCTGCAGGTGGGCAATACATCATCGACACCATCTGGTTCGGAGGTGCCGAGCCGGGGATGAACATCACCGTTGGCAATGGCACTACCCTACGCCCCTACTTCACAACGGTGCCCGGCTACAACTCGTTGATTCGTTACAAGGATGTGGCACCAAGTCAGATTCGACAGATTGACCTGTTGGTAGCTCTTGCCGAGATGTTCAACCTTGTGTTTCACACCGACAAGAGCCGACGCGAGGTCTACATCGAGCCGATGGAGGAGTTCTACGAGGGGTACGAGGAGATGGATATCAGCGACCGTATCGATCTCAGCGGCGGAATCGAGATTCGCGATACTGGGCTCGACAAGCCACAAAACCACCACTTTGCCTATCGCAATGGGGATTTGGCTTCGCACCGCTTCAACCTCGAGAACGAGACTACGCTGGGCGAGTGGAGCTACCGCAACCCTCTCTATGGCACCACGCTCTCGACACGCGAGCTGGGAGATAAGCTCTTTGCCACAACCCTCAACGCTTCCAAAATGCTCGCATTTGCACGCTCGGCATCGCTGATGCGAGTGGGAGATATGGGCGAGGAGGAGCAGGGTATCGACCTCGGCTTTACGCCACGCATCGTCTGCTACAAGGGGCTGCGAGAGCTCCCCGAGAACGAGGTGTGGATTGCGGGAAATGCAACTCAAAGCTATCCCTACGCAGCATTCGTCGATGAGGAGGGGGTAAACCTCTGCTTCGAGGAGCGCAACCACACCGAGGGTTTGAGTCGCTACCATCTGCCTCGTCTTTTGCGCCAAAGCGAGGGGCAGCAGATCACCCTCAACATCTCGCTCACCACCGCCGAGGCAGCTTCGCTACTCTCGGAGGAGGGGGCAACCATATCCTTTCGCAACACCTTCCGTCTCGCCATCGGGGGCGAAAGTTCGCTCTACCGTCTGGTGCGTATCGAGAAGTGGGACAACGAACACAAAACTGCACAATGCACATTCGAACGACTACTAAAAGATTGAAAATGAATACAACAGAGAGAAAATTGCTGACATCGCTCCTATCGAGCGTTCCGAGTGGTAACCTCCACGATGCGGTCAACGCAATGTGGCAACGAGGACTCCTCAACCGTGTGGCCATTGAGCGACTCTACATCCAGAATGAGGTGAATCGCCGCGTAAGGGGTGGCGAGGCGAAGATGCGAGCCATCGAGCAGATATCCAGTGAGTTGGGGTGCTCCTACGAGAAGGTACGAGGGGTGGTCTACAGCAAGTAACTCAACTAAACGAACAAGATGAAGACAAAGATTGAAATTAGGAACGAAGCCTCGGTGTGCACCATCGACATCGAGGGGGTGATTGGCGTTGACGAGGAGATGCAGTTTGGCGACTCATCGCAGAGTGTGGCCACCTACGAGAGGTTCCGTCGCGAGGTGGAGCATATCCGCGAGATGGCACCGTCAGAGGTGGTGGTCAACATCCGATCGACGGGTGGCGATGTGAACGATGCGCTGCTGATCTATGAGGTGCTCGCCTCGCTCGAGTGCAAGGTGACAACTCGCTGCTACGGATATACCGCCTCGGCAGCCACCATCATAGCTCAGGCGGCAAGCGAGGGTTGTCGCGAGGTGGCCTCCTCGGCACTCTATCTCATCCATCGCGCCCACTGCTCGACCGAGGGTAATGCCTCCGATATGAAGGAGTGCCTCGATATGCTCGAGAAGAGCGACGAGCGAATTGCGGCTCTCTATGCCCGACGCTCGGGACGCAGTGTCGAGGATATGGTGTCATTGATGAACGAGAATGGCGGCAGAGGTCGCTGGCTCGCTCCCGAGGAGGTGGTCGCAGCTGCACTTGCCGACCGCATCATTGGCGAGGAGCCTCAACGCAAAGGGATTGTGGCAAAGATTAAAGGTTGGTTGAACCTCTCCGACAAGAGTGAGGGGTTACCGCCTCTGCCCTCTGCGACGAACATCCTCCACCTGCCCGACAACCTCGCCGGAAGCCTCTCGGCACTATCGCTGCGCGAGGGTCAGAACGCCATCTCCGCCACCCGAACAGAGCCACGCGAAGACCCCTCATTGGAGGGCAGTGCGCTCTCACAAAACGCTTTGGCTTATGCCGAAGATGCCCTGCGAATCAAAGGGCTATAAAAACAACTAAAAAATTAACCTAAAAAATGCTTTAATTATGATTATCGAAAATTCAAAGATCTACAGTTTGACCGATGTTGAGAACCTCTTTTTCCGCCCTGCATTTTGTGGCAAGGCTGCCGAAGATTTGGGCGTGAGAGTGCTCTACAATATGCCTCTGCCTACCAAGGTGCCTATCTTCTCGCACAACAACGACATCCTCAAGCCCTTCTCGTCGGGTTGGCAGGGTGGCACAGCCAAGAACCTCGACCAGAAGGAGATTCCGATGGCAAAGCTTAAGGCCGAGTCGAGCTACTCTGCCGAGGACTACTTCTCGACCATCTACGAGATGATCACCAACTCGTCAGCGGTGAGCCTCGGCGACTTGAGTGGTACCGACCTCGAGGCTGCCGAGACCGAGCTCTTCCGTCGCGCACTTACCGAGAGCATCTACATCCACACCTGGTTTGGCGACGAAGATGGCGAGGTGTCGGATAACCTCTGTGTAAATGGCTTCATCAAGCACTTCATCACCAGCAAGAACGACAATGGCAATGATGTGCCACTCGAGGTCTACAATATGGAGCAGGAGGTACCCGTGCAAGAGATATTCAAGAGCGCTTGGAGATTAGCCGGCGAAAACATCCACGCCCTGGCACCGGAGGGAAACCTCGCATTCTTTGTCAGCTCCGACATCTATGATGCCTACTTCTTCTACCTCGAGGCGCAGGGGCTCATCGATATGAATGGTGAGGGTGTGAATGGTCGCCCTGCGCTCAACTACCACGGCATTCCTCTTGTCGAGATTCCTCGTAGTGGCACAACGCTCCACCGAGCAGGTTCGTTCTGTGTGTTGACCGATCGTCGCAACCTTGTTCTTGCGCTCAACACCACAGACTCGCCCGAGAAGGAGATTCGTATGTGGTACAACCCCGACGAGATGGAGAATCGTCAGCGCGTGGTATTCCTCATCGGCACCGCACTTGTCGACGATACGCTTCTTGCGGGCTTCATCTACAACGCAGGAGTCTCGCTCATCTAAAGCCAAGCCTCGCGATGAATCCGAATTATAAAGCTGTTGGAGGGGTAGAGCAAGTTGCGCTCTACCCCACCGATGCGGTTACATCGGCACTATTCTCGAGTCGGGGCTGCGAGCTGACGCTTGCCTCTTCACCCTTAGTGGTGGAACTCGTCGACGATGGCTCGCACTACGAGGAGGAGGCGACAAATAAAGATGGAGCAACCCTTGTCACGCATCGTCTGCACCTTGTAGCAGACCGTCGCTCGGCCGAGAGGTGGCTCGAACAGGATTTTCTTGAGCGTGCGGCAGTCGAGGGTGTAGTGGCTGTGGTGACGCTCTGCGACGGGCGAAGAGTGCTGGTGGGCTACTCGGCACACTTCGGCAACGAGCAGCCCTTGCGACTCGACTCGCTGACATCCTCCTCGGGCGAAGGGGCGCACGACTCACCCCGAGTGACGCTGCAACTGCACTCCGACGACACAGAGTTTTCGACCGAACTAATCTAAACCAACCTACAACAGTATGGAAAAAAGAAAAAGCATAGTATGCACAACCCAAAACAGAGCCGACGACATCTACGCCACCTCGGCACAGAGAGTCGAGAGCAAGGAGTTCTGGCGATGGGGATTGGATAACAACCTCCCCGAGGCGTTGGCTCTCCTTTCACGCCGCTCCACCGCCCATCGTCGCATACTCAACGACAAGGCCGACTACATATCGGGCAAGGGATTTAATTACGACTGCTCGATCCCCCTGCTCGGCAATATTGTGGAGAGGGTAAATGGCGAAGGAGAATCGTTGCGTCAGGTGCTGAACAAGCTCGCTTTCGACAAGTCGCTCTTCGGCAACGCCTTTCTTGAGGTGGTGACCGATGATAAACACTCCTTCCTCTCGCTCTACCATCAGGATGCCACACTTTGTCGCGTGGCGAAGGGCTCCGACCACATTATTCTCCACCACGACTGGACGCACTTTCGCGCTTCGGAGGCGCATTCGCTCCCGCTCTACCCCCGTTTCGAGCGTCACGCCGATGGCACTCTGCGCTCGATAATCCACTACAAGGACTACGAGCCGATGTTTACCCACTATGGTGTGCCTCAATACATTGCCGGTATGAATGTCTCGGCCATAGCCTACAAGACCGACCGATGGAACATCGCCCGCCTGGACAACTCGTTTCAGCTCTCGGGCGTGATGATGATCGACAATGCGGTGGACAGCGAGGCCGAGGCTGCCTCGTTGGCACGACTTGCCGAGCAAAGATTTGCGGGCAAGCCCGGGCAGGTGATGTTCATAATCCGTGACGAGAGTTCCGACGACAACTCGCGATTTATCCCCATCGAGGCGCACAACGATGGCGACTGGAAGGCGTTGCACGATCAGGCAACCACCGACATTGTGGTGGCGCACTCGTGGTTTCGTTCGCTGAGTGGCTTGGACTACTCGACAGGCTTCAGTGCCGAGCGCATCTTGCACGAATATGAGGTGGCACTCAACACCATAATTCTGGGCGAACAGAGCGAGTTGCTCGAGCCCATCGTGCGAGCCATAGGGGAGATTCTCGCCATCGACTGCTCCTCGCTCGAGATCATCAACCGTCCGCCTACACGCTCGAAGCCTATCTATATGAAGGTGTGGGAGGCACGCAAGGCCGACGGACTTGACTACGACGAGAGTGACGAGCGACAGCAGCTCTATCTCTCCGAAATCACAAAGTACAACCTGAAATCAATTGGTTAAACCTATGAAAAACATTATCACAAATGAAGAAGTTATCGAATTGGCTTTTGGCGATGGCGAGTATGTGTCGCCAGATGTGGTCGGCGATGCTGACATCGCTGCAGCAGCTATTCACTACATTATACCGGTGGTGGGAGCTGAGCTATACGAGGAGATGCTTGAGGGCTCTCATCCGACTCTGCGTAACGATTTTGTCGCACCTGCGCTCGCTATGGCAGTGCGAACAATGATTCAGCCTGCGCTGAATGTCTGCACAGGGCAGGCGGGGTTGCGTATCTCCTCGTCGCTGCGAGCCGACAGCTCGACCAAGAGCGCAATGGAGATGCTCCAGAAGTCGCTCCGCCTGCGTCGCCAGATCCTCCTGAAACGATTGTCGAACTACCTGAAGGCTCACGCATCGCAGTTTCCGACATACGATGCCGAGAGCGACATTCTGCAACACTGTACTATCGATGGAGGCTACATACAGATTTTTTAGCGGAATGGTCATTGCCCTTGCTGCGATATTCGCACCCATCCGCGAGGTAGTCATCTGCGCCCTCCTATTTATCCTCGTCGACTTTGTGACGGGCATACTCGCCTCTCGTGCCGAAGCAAAGGGTCGAGGTGAGAGGTGGTACTTCTCCTCGCGCGAGGCGTGGCGCACCATACGCAAGGCGGGACTTGTGCTTCTCACCATCGGTATGTGCTGGTTGGTAGAGTCGTGCGTGCTGAACTTTGTAGCACTCCACATCACTCGCATCGTGGCAGGAGCCATCTGTGGCGTGGAGATGTGGTCATTCCTGGAGAATGCCTCGGTGTTGAGCGACCGCAAGCTCTTTATGTGGCTACGCAACTATGTGAAACGAAAGGTCGAACACGAAATGGGAGAGTATGGCGAAGATGAGTAGAGGATTACGAAACCTCAACCCCGGAAATATTCGACTCGGAGGGGTGCGCTACAAGGGTGAGAAGGCGGTGAGCAGCGATGCGGCATTTCGTCAATTCGAGTCGATTGAGTGGGGCTATCGAGCGATGTTTGTGGTGTTGCACACCTATGCTGTGAAGCATCACTGCCACACCTTGCGGGAGATGATATCTCGCTATGCACCCCCTTGCGAGAACCACACCGAGAGCTACATTCGTCGAGTATGCGAAGCCACACACCTCGCTGCCGACGAGAGTATCTGCACCACCGACGGAGCGGTGATGACAGCCATTGTGGCGGCTATGTCCGAGGTGGAGAATGGCGTAGCGGCAAAAATGGGAGATATTTGGCGAGGTTGGGAACTTTTTATTTCAGATTTTGGTCCAAAATAGTTACCTTTGTGGTATGGGCCGAGCAGAGATTCTTAAAAGAGAGATAGCAAAGATACCTATGGCGGTGGGGATTATCCCATTTGCTATGGGTATCTTTTTTGGTGATAGGCTCACCCTTCCACTATGGTTGCTGCTGACGGGTGCTATTGTGGCTCTTGTCGGCGCAGTTGTGCTAACAAAGTGGTTGCGTGTGGTTGCCATCGTTATCTCCGTCTTTATGGCGGGAGCGCTGCTCCACTCACTCTCCTTTCGTGGCGAGGTGCGCTACAATACTCCTGTCGAGATGACGCTGAAAATCGAGCGCTCATCCACATCGCGAGGAGGCTACACATCGGCAGAGGCGACAATCGAGGATTGTCAGGAGCTCTCACTCAAGCGACGCAAGGTGGTGGTATGGGGCGACTCGCTGATGCACCTCAACGCCGGCGACAGACTACACCTCACAACGCCTATTTTTCCGTTTCGAGCCGAGCGCGAGAGGTATGCCCGACTGATGCACCATCGAGGTTTTGTAGGCTCGGTATCGGTAAGTCACCGAGCGGTTTACGAATATCTGCCCACCCAACGCAAAACGCTGCACGACAGAGCGGTAGCACGACTGCAAGGTGCAATGGAGAAGAGCGATGGCAGGGCTGTGGTGCTGGCGATGACCACAGGCGAGAGGGGCGAAATATCCTCTGCGCTACGCGAGAAATACTCGGCAAGCGGAACATCGCATCTGCTCGCAGTCTCGGGACTCCACATCGGCATCGCATTCCTTCTGATAAACCTTCTGCTCCTGCCACTCGTACTCTTCCACTATGGCAATGTGGTGCGCTCGGTTGCGGCGGTCGCACTCATCTGGCTCTATGTGTGGCTCTGCGGCTTCTCGCCAAGTGCTGTGCGTGCCGCCATAATGTTTTCGGCACTACAAATCTCGTTCGCCTCGTTGCGCAACTACTCGAGCATAAACATCCTGGCAGCGACCGCATTTGTGATGCTTGTGTTCGATTCTCACCTGCTCTTCGACATCTCGTTTCAGCTCTCATTCATTGCGGTGGCGGCCATTCTACTGTGGGCAATGCCCCTGATAAGAGTGTGTCGCACGCGCAACAGATTTGTTGACACACTTGTGAGTGTAATATTTGTGGGTGCAGCAGCTACAATTTCGACTATTCCGCTGATATCAAGCACATTTTCGATAGTATCTGTTGTGGGTATTCTGATAAATCCGTTGGTCATTTTGCTCGCAAACGCAATACTTTTGTCGGGTATTTTAACATTTGCAATACCTCGGTTGGGCGCAATTGCGGTGTGGTGTGCCGAGTGGCAAAATCGCGCGGTGGAGTGGGCGGCATCTCTGCCCTATGGTCACTTCTCAATCACTCTGCCCGAATGGGCTCTCTGGCTTGCGTATGCGGTGATGGTGATGGTGACCTTCCTTTTTTTCCTCTTTAGAGGCGAGAAAAGTAGATAATCTTTCGTAAAAAATAGTATCTTTGCACTATGTTTTCGCAAGAGGAGCTCAAGATATTATGTAGTGCAGAGTGCTACGAAGCTGTCAAGGAGAATATTGGTCGCAAACCTACCGACATAGCCCTTGACCGACGCATTGTGCACGCCTCGGTGGTGGCAACGCAGGTGAAGAATCTGCAGAAGTGCCGCACGAAGCTCCCGTCATACTACGCAGTGCAGGCCATTGTGCCGACACTCGCCTACGAACAGTCGTCGAGCGAGGAGTGCGCCCTACGCAAACGCCTTGAGGGTGAGAGCGTTCTCGACCTTACTTGCGGTTTGGGTGTCGATGCCTATGCCCTATCGAAGCGTTTCAAGAGGGTGGTGACCATCGAGCGGAACGGGGTGGTAGCCGCCGTTGCCCGCGAGAACTTCCGTCGACTTGGTGCAGAGAATATCGAGGTGATAAACTCCTCCGCCGAGGAGTATCTCGCAACCTGCACCGACCACTTCGACTGGTGCTTCTCCGATCCCGACCGCCGAGGCGAGAGGGGCGAAAAGCTGGTAAGACTCGAAGATTGCTCGCCCAATGTAGTGGCTCTGATGGATAGGCTGAAGAGTGTTGCCGACAAGATCTGCATAAAGTGTTCGCCTCTCTTCGATGTCGACGAGGCTTTCCGACTCTTTGGTTCGTGCTCGGTCGAGACGGTATCGCTATCGGGTGAGGCAAAGGAGGTCAACATCTACATCGATGGCTCCGACTCGCAACTCTCGGCTGTTGCGATAGGCATAGGAGAGTTTTCGTGCAGCGTCGAGGAGCGCAACAACGCAAAGTGGAGCACTCAACTATCAGATTTCGCTCAATACCGCTACATAACCCTGCCCGATGTGGCTCTGCAACACTCCCGTATGGTGGCAGCAGCCTTCGAGGGCAAGTGCGATGTGTGGTCAAACAATGGCGTGGCCCTATCGGTGGAGCGACCATCCGAGCCTCTTGGTCGCATATTCGAGGTGGAGGGCATCTATGAACTCAACAGCGAGTTCAAACGAATGATGCGAGGGAGCAAGGTGGAGATCTATCGACGCGACTTCCCGATGGCAAACGCCGAGATATGCAAGCGTTATCGCTGCTCGGAGGGTGGAGCCGAGAGGTGGTGCTTCACGCGCATAGGCGAAAAGTTTTTGGCAATAAAGATGAACTCTATATGAAAGTTGTAGTAATAGGTAGTGGAAATGTGGCGGAGTCGCTGGCTCAGGCTGTGGCAGAGGCCGAAGGTTTGGAGCTTGTGCAGCTCTTTGCACGCAACGAGGAGCGAGGCCGCAAGGTTGCCGAGTTGGCAAAGTGCGAGTGGAGTAACACCCGCCTGGCAGAGGCCGATCTCTACCTTATCTCGGTGAGTGACAATGCAGTAGCAGATGTTGCCAAGGGGTTGCAGGTGGCAGAGGGTGCGGTTGTCGCACACACTGCGGGATGCTGTCCGTTGGAGGCGCTTGCTCCGCATCTGCATCGCGCGGTGTTCTACCCATTCCAGACATTTTCGGTAGGTCGCAAGGTCGATTTCACCAAGGGTTACATCTTTGTCGAGGGTGCCACCGACCACGCATTGCGAGTGGTATACGAGGCGGCACACCGCCTCACGCAGAAGGTCTTGCCTGCCGATAGCGCACGACGCGCAGTGATACACCTCTCGGGGGTATTTGCCTGCAACTTTGCCAATGCTATGTATGCCAATGCTGCCGAGATTTTGACAAAGGAGGGGTTGCCATTCGACATCGTTGCGCCCGTAATCGAGGAGACTGCCAAGAAGGCTATCGAGGTGGGAAATCCCACACTTTCGCAGACGGGCCCTGCACGCCGAGGTGATACCCAAACCCTGCTTCGCCACCGTGCGATGTTGGCAGAAAAACCTCATACTCAAGATATTTACGACAAAATAAGTGAAGATATATGCGAAAGGACAAAAACTTCAAAGAGTTGTTAGCCGATGTCGAGGCTATCGTATTCGATGTCGACGGAGTGATGACCGACGGAGGCATTATGCCCCTCTCGGATGGTGATTTCATCCGCAAGTACAACGCCAAGGATGGTTACGCATTGGCCTATGCTGTAGGTCACGGATTCAAGATTGGTGTAATCTCGGGTGGCTTTGGCAAGAATCTCGAGAGCCGCCTCAACCGTCTCCACATCGAGCATAAGTACCTCAACTGTATGGACAAGATTGCCGCAATCGACGATTTTGTGACCAAGACAGGTGTCAACCGCGAGAATGTAATCTATATGGGCGATGATATCCCCGACCTGGAGGTGTTGCGCTATGTGGGTATCCCCGTAGCTCCTGCCGACGCTTGTGCCGAGGTGCTCGACGAGGTTATCTATGTATCGGAGCGCAATGGCGGTGAGGGTGCTGTGCGTGACATCATCGAGCAGGTACTCCGCGTCAAGGGCATTTGGGCACTCGACTCGAAGGGGGTTATCTCGGACAAATAGCGAGAAGAGTAGATGTTTGGCTACTCGCAATATATCACATCGATTGGGTATCTCGACGTGATGTCGAGACGGCTGCGAAACGAGCGGATATATCCCATAACCAACGAGCGTGGCGAGGTAAAGTGCTGGGTAGGCAACTCGGTAATCATCGTGGAGGTGATGCACAATGGCGTACACAAGGCGATGCGAATCTACACGCGCAACCATCCAAATCTCCGTGCCATATATGGCGACAACTATTACCCTAACGAACTGATGGTGAGCGCATACGCCGCTGAAGGACGACTCGCGGATGTGGTTCTTTGCGAGTGGAGAGACGGCGTGACGCTACAGAGCAAGATCGAGAAATTTGCATCTTCGCCATCAAAGATGGGTGCTCTCGCCCGCTACTTCGAGGAGTTTGCACTCGAACTGCTCGGCAAGGATTGGGCACACGGAGACATCAAGCCCGACAACATCATTATCGGCAGAGAGGGGATGCATCTGATAGACTTCGATGCAATGTATCGACCCGGCTTCACGATAGACCAATGCGTGGAGGTCGGCACACCCTTGTTTCAGCATCCAAAACGCAACAAAAGAGCTTTTGATGTTCACATCGACGACTATCCTATTGCTTTAATAGTCACCGCATTGGCGGCAATGTCGAAAAATCATTTGTTAACAAATCTGTTGCACGACGATGACCACCTGCTTATTACACCTAAACTCGCTATCGCAGGCAAAGACAAGGTGCTCGACCGTATAGAAAAACTCTTTGCGAAGGTGGGTGATGCTCGCCACTACCGCATAGCCCGTCTGCTTCGCTCGCAGAGCTATAAGCTGCCTCAACTGCGCCCGCTGCTCGAGGCTAAACCTCGCACAACAGAGGTGGAGAATCTCACGGCAGACTTTTGTGACGACGGATGGGGTTACAGAGTCGGGAAGGAGTTTGTGATACCTCCACTCTACGATCTCGCTTTTGACTTCACTGAGGGGCTCGGACTGGTGCGAATAGCCAAGTGGTGGCACTTCATCGACCACAAGGGCGAGGTGGTACTCAGCTGTGGCGAGGGCGAAGGGATAAAGCCCTTCCGCAATGGTCGCACAACAATCAGGCGCAAGGGTGGCTCGGAGGAGATATTCGAGAATCCGCTTCGGAGATAAAACAAAAACAGGTCGCGCAGTGCGACCTGTTTTTGTTTTGCGATGGTAACGATTACTTCGCCACCGAGTTGACGAGCTTGTTCATCTCGGCAAGGAACGCTACCCAATTGTAACTGCTATTGTTGAACTCGCTATTCAAAGCGCGGAACTCCGCCAACTTAGCCTCGATTGCGGCAAGCTGAGGTGCATTTGCGCCATACTTCGCACGAAGTGCGTGTACCTTCTCGTAGAGCTCTACGCCATCGACCAAGCGCTCGAAACGCACCGATGAACGATTGCCCGGATAGACGATATAGGTGTCGCCCGAAGCCCAACGGCGGAAGCGCGAGTCGTACTCAGGGCGTGCAGGCCAAGAGTTGTAAGCCCAACGCAACATACCATCGTAGTCGTGTGCCAAAGCGTAGAGAATGAGCAACTCCGACTCGAATGGCTGCGAGTTGGTGAATGCATTAGGGAAGAGGGTGCTGCAGCATACATAGTAGGTCGATACATCGCCATTTGCACGACGGGCAGCAATCTCCTCCTGCGACATAAGCGAGTGTCTCTGACCTACACAAACATCGCGCATATTGGCGTAACGCTTGTACGAATCGTGGTTGTCGGCCATTGCAAAGCCCAACTCAGGAGCATACTTTGCGATGAGCGCTGCTGCTACATCCATATCCTCGGGGCTACGCTCATCGATTGCCATATTGGTGATATGCAACCAGCCCTTCTCCTTGAGGTGCTGTGCAAAATCCTTGAGAAATGGTGCCCAAGTCTTCTCGTAGGCCTCCTGCTGCGGAGTGGTCTTCACCTGACGGAGGCGGTTATCCTTGGCATTCGAGCGCATATCCTGGTAGTCGAGGATGCACTGTCCCCAAGGCAACATACCGTAGCAGTTAATCTGCTTGTCGATGCCGAGCGACATCATAAACTCAACCCACTTGTCGAAGATGGTGTAGTCGTACTCCCACTTATCGTTGTCGTACTTCTTCCAATAGATCATAGCCTCGTAGTCGTCGAAGCACTGGTAACGCCAAGGGTCGCGGTTGAGGGTACAGGTGATAACCTTCTGACCTGCATCGGCCAAACGCTTCATCAACGGACGCATAACCTCGAAGTGCTCGTCGCTCCACATCTCAACCTCTGCAGCGCGTGCCACAGCCGATGGGTGCTGCCACAAATCGAGGTGGAAATCCCACTCGCTTGGTGCTGCAAGCTGCTCGTCGATGACAACAACCTCGAGAGGAAGCTTCACCGAAGTCAAGCAACCGCCCTTAACCTTCAAGGTTGCCTTGTAGGTGCCTGGCTTGGCATCCTGAGGGATAGCCACAGTAACCCAGATTGGGCGTGTGGTCTTTGCTGCAACGCTCAAAGCCTCTGCATCGTCGAGCATATCGGCCTGAAGAATTGCAGGGTGGCCATTCGGACGACCACAACGGCACGACTCATCAACCTTGTCGGCCAAGGTGTAGCGCACGAAGTTCACCGTAGCAATTGAGGCAGGGAGTGTTGCACCCTCGCCCTTGAAATCCGAGATCTCGAACTCGATGCAGTCGGCATCCTTTGCGCTCCAGTAGAGTGCCTGAGCCGATACACGCTCACCACGCCAAGCGGTAGCAGTGTAGCTATCGGTCACATTCTGCGGAACAAGGCTGCGCGAGTAGACCAAATCGGGAGTACCCCACGCAAAGTTCACACCCTTGACTCCCTCCCAAGCCGCAGCATCGGCCTCGGTGAGGGCAACAGGGTCGTTAGCCTCAACAAGAGTTGAGACCGATGGGCAGTTGCAGCCCATCATTGCTGCCGCAAGGACAGCCAACAGTAAAATGTTCTTTTTCATCTGCTTAATATTTGTTTAGTTTGGTAGAAATCGTTCGGCAAAAGTAACAAACAATTATCAATTTTACAAACTTTCGGTTGCAGAGTAAAGATTTTTAGAAATTGAGGATAAAAACTGAAAGTTTTTTTATATATTTGCTCCGAATATGCCCTAATACGAATCAATGACAAATCAACAATAACCAAAAAACAACAAACAAAATGAAAAAGTTATCAAAGATTTTCTTGGCGGTTGTCGCCTTGGTTGCATACTCTTGTGCAACAGACGCAACCGAGGACCTCGGTGTTCAGGTGGACAACGGAATCCAGACCTCGCTTACCATCTCGTTGGAGGGTACCAAGACCCACATTGGCGAGAAGTCGGGCGATAGCTATCCTCTCTATTGGAGTGAGGGCGACAAGATTGCCGTAAATGGCGTGGCTTCGGAGGCTCTTGCTGCCGAGGCGGATGGTCAAGTTTCGGCCGTATTCGAGTTCAAGAGCGAGCTCACCTATCCGTACAACATTGTCTATCCTACACCTGTTACCAAGCTCGATGTAGATTTGGGTGGCGTGCGTACCGACAACTCGCAGAAGGTGTCGTTCCTCGCCGAGCAGCCATACAAGGCTGGCTCGTTTGCCGAGGGCGCAGCACCGCTCTACGGACAGATTGCAGCGGCTGGCGAGGCTATCAACTTGCACCACTTGGCTGGCGTGTTGCGCTTTGCACCTAAGGGCGAGGGCGTAACCCTCACCTCGATGACCGTAACTACCGAGACTGGCAAAATTGCGGGTGACTTCACCGTAGATTGCAGCAACGGAGCATTGGTGGCAGAGGCCGATGCAACAAATGTTGTGACCGTAACCTTTAGCGAGGGCTTGGCACTCGGCGCAGAGGCTACTCCAATCTATGTGGCACTCCCTGCTGGCGAGTATGGCGAGATTGAGGTTGTGCTCAACACCGCAACCGACAAGATGGTTGTCAAGTTCAACAGCGATGGCGAGAAGGCTATCAAGGCTGGTATTGTTCGTGAGTTTGCGGAGTTCAGCTACGGTGCTACTGCCTCTAGCGAGACCTTTGTTATCGATAGCAAGGAGGCTCTTATCAGCTTTGCTTCAAATCCTATAGGTTCGGCTGTTGTAACCGCAAATATCGATATGACAGGTGAGGCTTGGACCACAATTGCGGAGTATGGCGCACACACCTTCGATGGTGGCAACTTCGAGATTAAGGGCTTGAGCGCTCCGTTGTTCGGCTCTGTTTATGGCGACATCAAGAATGTGAAGTTGGTGGATGTGGCCTACACCGAGACCACAAATGTATTCTCGGGTGCTATAGCTTGCCAGCTCTTGGGAACAATGACCGGCTGCTCGGTTTCGGGTGAGATTACCATCAATAACACCTCTTACACAGGCTCGGTTGGCTCGTATGCCGACGTTGCATACGCAGGTGTGGTAGGTTTGTGTAATGGCGGTGTGATGACCGACTGTACCAACAATGCCAAGATTACTTTGGTTTCGTTGGCTGGCGAGACTACTTGCGCCGTAAACGCTGGTGGCGTTGTCGGTGGAGCAGTGAATGGCTGTAAGTTCAACGGATTGGTGAACAATGGAGACATCACATTCTCGGGCTCGACCAAGAAGAATTTCTACCTCTCGGGTGTTGTAGGTCGTGCGCAGGGTATTGCAGATCAGATCCCTTTCACCGAGCTTAACAACTGTACAAACAATGGCGATATCATTCAGACGGCTGAGTCTGTTTGTGGAAACGACTTGCTCATTGGCGGTATCACAGGCGTAGTTTCGGGGGTGGGTAAGGAGACCGTATTCAGCAACTTGAAGAATACGGGCGATATCACTCTCGGCGGTAAGTGTCGCTATGCTTATGGTGCAGGTATTGTATCTTACACCGCAACTTCGTCGTTCGAGAATTGCGAGAATACTGGTAAGATGACCATCGCCAAGGGCGCGCAACAATCAAGCGGAAAGCTCATCGGCTTGATTTTCCAGGTTTCGGGCGGTAGCGTCAAGAATTGCCACAACAAGGGTGCTCTCGCCGTTGAGGACGACATCACTTTCAGCCACTTGGTGAAGCTTTCAGGTTTGGTTGATACCTTCGGTGGCGATGGCGCAGAGATGACAAACTGTACCAATAGCGGTACTTTGACCGTAGGTAGCATCTCGAATACCAACGACGGCAACAACGGTCGTTTGTATATGGCGGGTCTTGTGAGCACATTCAATGCGGGTACTATCAGCCATTGCGAGAACCTCTCGAGTGCAAAGTTTACCACTGCAGCTAACAACTTTGCTTATGGCTTTATGATTGGTGGTTTGATTGGATATATCAGCCCAACAACTTCGCTTGTAGATCAGGTTATTACCCTTGCTGATTGTGAGAATAATGCAGTAATCGATATCAAGACCAATACCTTCTCGACCATATACCTCGGAGGTGCTCTCGGTCAGTTGTGGGCAAATAAGGCCGATATGTCTGTGAACTTCGTTCGCGTGAAGAATAGTGGCAATATCACGCTTGGCGGCACCTGCACTGCAGGCTCATACGTGGTAGGTGGTATCACTTCGTATGTATTGGCAGAGATGCACTACAACGATTGCCACAATACGGGTAATGTAACCGTAGAGACCACAGGCGATGTTGGAAATGTATACCAGGGCGGTTTCATTGGCTTCAGCTCTCACCGTACACAAGATTCGCCTAATGCTTGTAGCTTCACCAACTGCTCGAACAGCGGTAAGGTTGTTCTCAAACCGACAAATGTTACAGGTATGGCACAGATTGGTGGTTTTATTGGTCGTTCAATCCCTGGCGGAGCAAGCTATGTGACAGTAGGTACTGAGATCGACGAGTATTCGGGTTGCTCGAACTCGGGCGAGATTGAGGTTAGTGGTAGCGGTACCATCAAGAACCTCTGGGCTGCACACTTTGCTGGCTACTTGCAGCAGGGCTCGAACATTGTGGATTGCACGGCAACTGCAACATCGAAGATTACCCTGTCGATTGCGAAGGTGACCTCCAACGCTCTCACAGGTTGGACAGCACACTGCCAGCAGTACTCGGGTGGCGATAAGTATCGTTTCGAGAGATGTTCGAACTATGGTACAGTAGATGTATCGTCGACAGGTCTTGCTTTGTTGGCTCACTCGGGTATCGTAGGTGGTAACTCTCAGGCCGATATCAAGGTAAGCGGAAGTATGACCGTAGATATCATCGACTGCGTGGCTAAGACCACATTCAACTTCACCGGAAAGACAACCAGCAACTTCGCTCACGGCGGTCTCTGCCGCTACCCTTATGGTGGTGGCTCGGTCTACACCGTTAAGGGCTTCAAGAATGAGTCGAATATCAATGTTGGCGGTACCATCGGCAACAACATCGAGTCGGGTGGTGTAGGAGCTTACATCTCGGCAACCCTTATTATGGATGAGGAAACCGAGATTAAGGAGAACTTCACCTGCTCGGGCACTGTTGGTAAGTATATCAGCTACGGTGGATACTGGGGCAACATCAACCACGGCTCCTTAACCGACAAGTACGAGGGTAGCCACTCGGGTAATATCACCATCACAGGTACTGTGGGTACAAACATCGTAATTGGTGGTATCGGCGCACAGCACAAGGCGGCAATCAACCTCGATGGCGTTGTGAACTCGGGTAATATCACTCTTGGTACTCCTGAGAAGTCGTTGACCGTAAATGGTACTTATATTCGCTTGGGTGGTATCTCTTGCGGTAGTGCAATTGGTTACGACGATGACAACTTTGTTCACCAGCTCACAAATGTTGTGAACACAGGTAATATCACTATGGAGAATGTGACTTTGGCCGAGACAATGACATTGGTTCAGGTGGGTGGTATTTTCGGTTACTGCTCGAGCCCTGTAGACAACGCAACATCGTACTGCAATATGAAGGTTGTGGATGTGCCTATCGCTCAGGTGGGTATGTTCAGCGGATCGGCTCGTTCGGCAACATCGTTGGCTACCAACTTCAAGGTGGGTGGCTCGGTTACAGGCGAGTACAACGAGGAGGATGAAGAGTATACTTGGACAAAGCTCAACTCGTCGAACTTCCACAACTACATCTATGGTAGTGGCAAGAGCACCGATTGGACAGGCACCGACAACTACGACGGATGTACACTCCTGACATCGAAACCAACATTCAACTAATCGCAAATACGTATAGATTATGAAAAATTACATAAGACCACAATTCGAGATTTTCGACATCGTAGCCGAGCGAGGCTATGGCGACAGCGTCGGTTTGCCGGGCTTTGGCACCGAGAACGACGAACTTGTTTACTAAGAGTACAATAAATAAAAAACAGAATAGAATTATGGGCAAGAAGACCGTTTTGGTATCGGGTGGCGCGGGCTACATTGGTTCGCACACCGCCGTAGAGTTGATTAACGCAGGTTTGAATGTAGTGGTTGCCGACAACCTCTCGAACTCGGATATGTCGGGCGTGGAGGGTGTTCGCAAGATCACTGGCGTGGATGTACCTTTCATCAATGTGGACTGCTGCGACAAGGAGGCATTCCGTCGCGAGGTGTTCGAGAAGTATGAGTTCGACTCGGTGATTCACTTTGCAGCATACAAGGCTGTGGGTGAGTCGGTGGCAGACCCTATGAAGTACTACCGCAACAACCTCCTCTCGTTTATGAACATCATCGATTTGATGCGCGAGCACAACCGCCACAACATCGTATTCTCGTCGTCGGCTACCGTCTATGGCGAGGCTGACGAGTTGCCTGTGACCGAGCAGACTCCACGCAAGCCTGCAACATCGGCCTATGGCAACACCAAGCAGATGTGCGAAGATATCTTGCGCGACTCGGTGGCAGCATACGGTGCAGAGGGTTTGAAGGGTATCGCACTCCGATACTTCAACCCAATCGGTGCTCACCCATCGGCTCTCATTGGCGAGCTTCCGCGCGGCGTACCGCAGAACCTCGTGCCATTCATCACCCAGACCGCAGCAGGCGTTCGCGAGTGCCTCTCGGTGTTCGGCGACGACTACAACACCCCTGATGGCTCGTGCTTGCGCGACTATATCGATGTTGTGGACTTGGCAAAGGCTCACGTGGTGGCTATCAAGCGTATGATCGACCAGAAGAGCAAGGAGAACTACGAAATATTCAATGTTGGCACAGGTCGTGCAGTATCGGTGTTGGAGTTGGTCAACACCTTCGAGCGCGTGAACGAGTTGAAGCTCAACTACAAGGTGGCACCTCGCCGTCCGGGCGATGTCGTGGCTATCTGGGCCGATACAACCTTCGCCAACGAGGAGCTCGGCTGGAAGGCTGAACGCTCGCTCGACGACACTCTCCGCTCGGCTTGGGCTTGGGAGAAGAATGTTCGTGGCATCAAATAAACGGAAAACGGAAAGCGGAAAGCGGAAAACTAAGAGCTGAAAGCTAATTTTCCTTTCGCAAAATATAGACTTATGGAGTACAAAAATAAACTAATAGAATTTGCACCAGCATTGACCGATGCAGAGGTTTCGGCAGAGGTGGCACGCATCAAGGAGCTCTCGGCACGCAACTGCCGCAAGGAGGTCTATGCCTTCGCTCTCTCGGCTGTCGATCTGACAACCCTCACCTGCAACGACTCGGTGGAGTCGGTCTCGGCTTTTGCTCAGCGTGCGGTAGATTTCTACACCAAATATCCCGATCTCGCCAATGTCGCTTCGATATGCGTCTACCCATCGTTTGTGGAGACCGTAGGCTTGGCTGTGGATGGCTCACCAATGCGCATCACAAGTGTGGCGGCAGGCTTCCCTGCTTCGCAGACCTTCCTCGAGGTGAAGATGCTCGAGGTGGCTATGGCTATCGAGAATGGTGCTGACGAGATCGACATCGTGATCAATGTGGGCAAGGTGCTTGAGGGCAACTACGACGAGGCCGCTTCGGAGGTGGAGGTTATCCGCCAGGAGATGGGTAACGACACCATCTTGAAGGTGATCCTCGAGACCGGAGCCTTGAAGAGTTCGCAACTCATCCACGACGCATCGCTCATCTCGATGTTGGCGGGAACCGACTTCATCAAGACCTCGACAGGTAAGATCGATGTGGCAGCAACACCCGAGGCTGCAGTGGTGATGTGCCGCGCCATCAAGCTCTTCTACGACAAGACAGGCGTGAAGGTGGGCTTCAAGGCTGCAGGCGGTGTTCGCACACCCGAGGATGCCGCACTCTACTACACTATCGTAGAGGAGATTTTGGGCGAGGAGTGGTTCACCACCGACCTCTTCCGCATAGGTGCATCGTCGGCCGCCAACAACCTCCTCTCGGCAGTTGTAGGCGAGAAGGTTGTCCACTTCTAGGAGAGAAGTTTCACACATAAAGGGAAAGAGGGTGTCCAATAGTTAGTGTTGTGACAGCCTCTTTTACCCGAATTTATAGAAAAGTTATGAGCAACATTATTACCGCCGAACACATCACCAAACGCTTTGCGGCACACACCGCACTCGACGATGTGTCAGTAGAGATTCCTCGCGGATCGGTCTATGGTCTGCTTGGCCCAAATGGCGCCGGCAAAACCACCCTTATCCGCACCATCACACGCATAACGCTGCCCGACGAGGGTCGCATACTCTTTGATGGTCGCCCCATAACCCAACAGGATATCTTCCGCATAGGCTACCTCCCCGAGGAGCGAGGCCTCTATCGCAAGATGAAGGTGGGCGAACAGGCACTCTTCCTCGCCAAGTTGAAGGGGTTGTCACACCACGAGGCTTTGGTGCGTCTCAAGGAGTGGTTTGTGCGCTTTGGTATTGAGGATTGGTGGGAGCGAAAGGTTGAGGATCTCTCGAAGGGTATGGCACAGAAGATTCAGTTTATAGTGACGGTGCTCCACCGCCCCGATCTGCTTATCTTCGACGAGCCATTCTCGGGTTTCGATCCCATCAATGCCAACCTGCTGAAAGAGGAGATTCTGCGCCTGCGTGACGAGGGTGCTACGGTGATATTCTCGACACACAATATGGCGTCGGTGGAGGAGATTTGCGACCATATAACCCTGATCAACAAGTCACACAACATCCTCTCGGGCAAGGTCGATGATATCCGCCGCTCACACGGAGGTAACATCTTCTCGGTGCAGTATAAGGGCGATGGCGAGGTGCTCGCAAGCCGCTTACAGGGTGTGTGTGAGGTGCTCGCAAACGATATCTCGACTACGGGCCACTCCACTCTCAAGGTGCATATCCCTCGCAACGAGGATGTCCGCTCGGTGGTGGCACTCGTGAACGATACGGTGGAGATGCGCCAGTTCACCGAGATTGTGCCAAGTATGAACGATATCTTTATTCGTGCCGTAAACGGCACTTTATAGATAGGAGAAAGGTGAGCGCCAAAAAGATGGCATTTAATGGCATTCGGGCTTTCAGCCCTTAATGGCATTTAATGGCAGCGCACTCCAATAGGAGTGCTTAATGTGGCGCTTTGCCATTCAGCGAGTGTAACGAGCGCATGCCATTCGTTGCCATTCAGCGACCAACGGGAGCGCATGCCATTTTACTGCGCTAAAAAAAGCCAATGGCTAATGGCTAACAGCTAGGAAAGAGAGAAAATCGGAGGCGATTGAGGAAATTTAAGCTAACCAACAAAAGAATGAGAAATATATCACTTATAATCGGTAGAGAGTTCAGAGAGAGGGTGATGAAGAAGTCGTTTATATTTACGACTATATTGGTGCCACTCTTTATGTTGGCGATGGGTGCAGCTCCATCGTTGATTATGGCCTTTGCAGAGGGCGAAACACACCATATAAAGGTGGTTGATGAGAGTGGCATTGTGGCGGAAAGACTCGCATCGAACAAGGAGGTGGTATTCGACCTCTCGAAGAGAGATCTTGCTGAGTCGCTTGTGGCAATGTCGCAGGATGAGGAGTGCTTTGGAGTGCTCTACATAGGCAAGGATATAGTGGCAAATCCGAACGATGCACGACTCTACACAACATCCTCGTCGTCGATGACTCTCGAGGCAAGCATTGCCGAGCAGATAGAGTCGATTATCGAGAAGGAGCGTCTCAAGCAGTATGATATCGAGAATCTCGAAGCGATACTAGCACAAGTGGAGGCCTCGGTACACCTTGCTACATTCCGCACCGACAAGGATGAGGAGGGTGCTGCAACATCTGCCATAGCATCGTCGCTGGCGGGTATGGTACTCGGATTTCTGCTCTACTTCATACTTGCCATCTACGGCTCAATGGTGATGCAGAGCGTTATCGAGGAGAAGTCATCGCGCATACTCGAGGTGATGGTATCGACCGTCAAGCCATTCGAGATGCTGATGGGTAAGATTCTCGGTGTGGCACTCGTAGCGGCACTTCAGGTGGCGGTATGGGGAGTGCTGATTATGCTCTTCAGTGCAGCCATTCTACCAGCTATTATGCCGGAGAATATGATGGCAAGCGTGGAGGCGGTACAGAGTGGTGCCGACATCTCGGCTCTCGCCACACAGCAAGATATCGACCCCGAGATGCTCACCGCAATGGCCTCGCTACTCGACACTGGCCACCTGGCAATGATTGTGGGCGTGGTGCTCCTCTTCCTGGTAGGAGGCTTCCTGCTCTACGCTTCGCTCTATGCAGCTATCGGAGCGAGTGTCGACCAGGCTCAAGATGCACAACAACTTACAAGTGTGGTGACACTACCTATCATCCTCGCATTTGTGGTGATGATGGTGGTGATGAAGGATCCGAACTCGCCACTCGTATTCTGGGCATCGATGATTCCATTCACCTCGCCGATAGTGATGGTGGCACGCATTCCGAGCGACATACCTATGTGGGAGATTGCGGTGTCGCTGGTGGTGCTCTACATCACCTTCACACTCTGCGTGTGGGGTGCAGCGAAGATCTACAAGATTGGCATCTTTATGCACGGAACAAAACCGAAATTGAAAGATTTGTGGCGTTGGCTTAAAAATTAGCAAAGCTAAAAATTCAAAATGCAAAACTCAGAACCGACGCTGCGGAGCGAGAGCAGAGGGCAAACTTATTTGCACTATGCCGAGCCGCGAGGAGGAAAAGCCTGCGATAGCAGGATTAATTCAAAATTAAAGTGTACCTTTGCGACATTATAGAGGAAAGATAACAAAAAACAGATAGATTGTATGAACGAAAAAATTGCATCTCTCACCCAAGCGGTAGAGGCCTTTGCGCCTAAATCGTTGGCTGAGATTGAGGATTTCAGAATCAAGATGGTGGGTAAGAAGGGTGAGATGACAGCCCTGATGGAGGAGTTCAAGACCGTAGCTCCCGAGCTCAAGCGTGAGTTTGGTCAGAAGCTCAACGCCTTGAAGAACAGCATCTTGGCAAAGATCAACGAGCAGAAGGAGTTGCTCGAGAATCAGGCAGCTTCGGCTCCGCAGATCGACGATATGTCGCGTCCGGGATCGGCCGAGCAGCTCGGTTCGCGCCACCCTATCTCGCTTGTGAAGCAGGAGATTATCGACATCTTCTCGCGCCTCGGTTACACAGTAGCCGATGGTCCCGAGATCGAGGACGACAACCACGTATTCTCGCGCTTGAACTTCCCGATGGAGCACCCTGCACGCGATATGCAGGATACCTTCTTCGTGGAGAAGGCGGGCAAGGAGCCTTCGGCTGATGATGTATTGTTGCGCACCCACACCTCGTCGATTCAGGTTCGCACTATGCAGCAGCAGGAGCCGCCAATCCGTGTAATCTGCCCTGGTCGCGTATTCCGCAACGAGGCTATTTCGTACCGTGCACACTGCATCTTCCACCAGGTGGAGGGCTTGTATATCGACAAGAATGTATCGTTTGCCGATATGAAGCAGTCGCTCCTGTACTTCTCGAAGGAGCTCTTCGGCGAGAAGACACAGATTCGTATGCGCCCATCGTTCTTCCCATTCACCGAGCCTTCGGCCGAGTTGGATGTATCGTGCAACCTCTGCGGTGGCAAGGGCTGCCCTGTATGTAAGGGTACAGGTTGGTTGGAGATTATGGGCTGCGGTATGGTTGACCCTAATGTCTTGGAGGCCAATGGTATCGACTCGAAGGTCTACTCGGGCTTTGCCTTTGGTATGGGAGTTGAGCGTATCGCAATGCTGAAGTTTGGTGTGAAGGATTTGCGTCTCTACTTCGAGAACGATGTGCGCTTCCTCCACCAGTTCGACAGTGTACTCTAATTAGGGTCGTTAGAGGCGTTAGGGTCGTTAGGGGTATAAGCGCTTTCGGTTTATGAGAAAGGGTGTTGTTATATTGATAGTTGCTCTGTTTTGTTGCGGATTCATTCCACAGCACAAGGCGGTGCGCGAACAAGCCCCACAGAAGTCTATCTCGGAGCTATATACCGAGGCGATAAAGTCGGTGACCATACGCAAGGATACCACCAACGCACTCACCGCCATCGAGGCGATATTTCAGCAGGACTCGAACTATGCGCCTGCGTTGAATCTGCTCTCACGCATCACTCGACAACCTAAAAATGCGGTGGAGTATGCCGAGCGAGCCTACAAGTCGGACACGACCAATCGCTACTACTTGGAGGATTATGCCCGCGCACTCATCAACGCCGAGGATTACGACCGTTCGATACCCATATTCGAGCGAATAGTGCGCCATAGCACCGAGCCAAACGACTTTCGCATCCTTGCAATCCTGTTCGACAACAAGAATCGATGCAAGGAGGCTTTGGCGGTGTTGGATAGTGCCAATATGCGCTTTGGTCGCATCCCCGAGCTTGGCCGATTGCGCCAATTCTGCCTGCTGAAGCTGGGCAAGACGCTCGAGGCTGAGGCGGATGCTAAGAGGGCTGTCGAGGAGGCTCCCTACCTGGCACAAAACCACATCTCGCTCGCCAAGCTCTACGCGCTAACTAACCGTGACTCGTTGGCAATAAACTCCTACATCAACGCCATACGCCTCGACTCGCTCGAGATATGGCCCTGGATGGAGCTCTACGACTTTAGCAAAAAGAAGGAGCGTAAGGAGGTGTGTCTGATGATTATGCAGCACCTCTTCAAGTACGACCACTTCCCGTTGAAAGAGAAGATTGCACAGTGGAAAACATTTAGCAAGGACTACGACTCCTACTCGAAGTACTATGCTCTCTACGACGACTTGGCAAAGACGCTCTTCATACGCCACCCCGACAACCGCGAGGTCAACCAGATATACTGCAGTCATCTCTATGTCTCGGGACAAAAGGAGCAGGCTCTCAACTTTATGAAGCAGTATCTGCGCCAGCAGAAAGAGCCTAAAATCGAAGATTTCAGCGATGTCATATCGATAGAGTCGAACTTTGGTCGACTCGACTCGGTGGCACACTACGCCAACCTCGCACTAAAGCACTTTCCGCAGAATATCGAGTTGCTCCAACTACGCAGCTATGTCGCACAGGAGCACAAGAAGTATGAGGAGGCGCTTGGTTGGATGAACAAAGCCCTGAAGTATGCCTCGAAGGATGAGGAGCGTGGCGACATTTGGGCATCGATAGGTATAATCGAGAATCAGCGTGGCGACAAGAAGCGTTGCTACAAGGCCTACGAGAAGGCGTTGAAGTACAACCCCGAGAACAGCACTGTGCTGAACAACCTCGCCTACGAATATAGCCTTGAGGGGCGTAACCTCGACAAGGCACTCGAGATGGTGGAGCGTGCGCTTGAACTCTCGGCAAACAACCCAACCTTCCTCGACACAAAGGCGTGGGTGCTCTACAAACTTGGTCGCTATGCCGAGGCGAAGAAGGTGATGCAATATGCCATCTCGCTCGACCGTAGCAAGAGTCCCGAGTACGCTCTCCACTATGGCGACATTCTCCACGCTTTGGGAGAGGAGTTTATGGCAAAGACATATTGGCGCAAGGCTCTCGAGCGTGGTGCCGACAAGGAGGAGATAGAGAGGCGTTTCCTGCCCCAAACCGAAAAGAAAAAGTAAGAACCAATGATAAAGAAGTTGTGCATACTCATAGCGGTGCTGTTCGCATTTGCAACCTCTGCCTCGGCGCAGACAAGCAAGATCGAGGAGCAGAAGCGTGTCATTGCCAACCTCGAAAAGAGCATTGCACAAGAGGAGAAGCAACTTGCCAAGCTCAAAAAGAGCAAAGCCTCGGCCGAGCAACAGATTGTGGCTCTGACGCGCCAAATCGAGCAACGCAACAAGCTCATCAGCGAGACCACACGACAGATCAAGCAACTCACCGCCGAGGTGGAGGCCTCGGAGCGACGACTCAAGCAGCTGGGCGGACAGCTCAACTCGCTCGAGGAGAGTGTTGCCGAGATTGTGCGTGCGGCATACCGTAACTACCGCTACCACAACCACTTGACATTCCTATTCTCGGCAAAGTCGTTCACCGAGCTCACCCGACGCATAGCGATGCTCCGCGTGGCAACCCAATATCGTCAGCAGCAGATTTCGCAGGTTTCAGCCACACGCAGTGATGTGCAGGCCGAGCGCGAACTCCTGACCAAGCGTCGTGCCGAGCTCTCCGAGACCAAGCGCCGACTCAACAAGCAACGCACCAAGCTCCTGGCAAATGTTCAGGAGGCAAAGCGCAGCGTAAGCAAGATGTCGAGCAAGCAGCAGGCGCTCCTACGCTCGAAGATGGCACACGAGGAGAAGCTCGATAGCGCAATCAAGCAACTCCGCAAGCTCATCAAGGGCAATAAGGCGGGAGCGTCGTTCTCGGATAAGACCACTGCGCTGAATATCCCCGTTGTGGGTGGTAAAGTGAAGCGTTACAAGGGCAATATGGCAGAGATTGTCGGTCCAGAAGGGGCTGCTGTAACCTCAATTTATGAGGGTAAGGTGGTCGATATCAAGCGCAACAAGGTGACCAACAAATACGACATCTTCATCGCTCACGGCGAGTATATCACATCCTACGCCAACCTCTCGGCAGTGAATGTGCTCAAGAATGCCATCGTGAAGAAGGGCGAGCGCATAGGCACGATAGGCTCGGCGGTCAACATCTCGACTATGGAGATGGAGTACAAGATTGTATTCGGAATATATGCCCCATCGCCCGATGTGAAACTCTCGGCGGCAAACTGTTTCAAGAAATAACAACAACTATGTATTCGCAAGAGATTACTCGGGCCCATAAGGCTGCGATCGTCATAGCCATAGACCAATCCTGCTCGATGGGTGGTCGTATGGTGGTCGACGGTTGGAACATCTCCAAGGCGGAGGCGGTGGCAATGGTTGCAGGGCGAATAATCGACGAACTTATCCTGCGCTCCAAGCGCGACAACACCATCCGCGACTACTACGACATAGCCATTGTGGGCTACTCGGACGGTGATGTCTACTCATTGCTCGACAACGACTTTGGCTTTGCGCCCATCGCACAGCTTGCAAAACGCGAGGTGGCACATACCTCCTACCTGCTCTCGCACCTCACTTTGAACGGAGTGAGCAGTTTCTACGAAGATGTCTCCTTGTGGGTAAAGCCGCGCGCCGAGGGCGATACACCTATGTATAAGATGTTCACCCGTGTGCACGAGATTGTCGAGAGATGGTGCCTCGAGGAGTCGCACAGGGAGAGCTTTCCACCCATCGTATTTAACATCACCGACGGTGAGGCTTCGGATGCCGATGAGGAGGTGCTGCGCGGAGCTGCGCACCGTCTGATGCAGAGCGGAACAAACGACGGTAACACTCTGCTTGTGAATATCCACATCTCGTCGAACACACTCCATCCACCAATCATATTCCCCTCCGAAGGGGAGCTACCTCTGTCGGACCGTTACGCCCTGCTACTCAAGGATATCTCGAGCGTGATGCCCAAGCAGTTTACCGCTCAGATTATAGAGTGTCGCACCAATAGCTACAACTTCGCCGACGCCTACTACGCAATGAGCTACAACGCCTCGATAACCGAGCTTATAGCGATGCTCACCATAGGTACCCGCAGCGCCCGCTCCTACTAACTACTGCTAAGAGGAGATATACTTGACACCCAACTATCAAGAGAGAAAATTGGCGAGAATCTATCGTATCAGCACTATTTTTTCTATCTTTGCACTATGGATATTATGTTTTATACCGACGGTTGCTCCTACCGCCTACCGCAAAAGCGACTTATGCGTCGCTGGTTGCGCGAGGTGGCACAGCAGGAGGGCAACTACGAAATTGGGGAGATAAACTACATCTTCTGCTCGGCCGAGCGTCATCGTGCGATGAACATCGAGTTCCTCGGTCACGACTACTTTACCGACATCATAACCTTCGACGATAGCAACCTCAAGGAGGGCTACATCGCAGGCGACATATTCATCGATGTGGAGACCGTGCGTGACAATGCCCGCCTGTATGGCGCAACGGCACGCCAGGAGATGCTGCGAGTTATTGTTCACGGAGTCTTGCACCTCTGCGGCCAGAAGGACAAAACCCCTCGCGCCGAGAAGCAGATGCACAAGAAGGAGGACAAGTATCTCGCTCTGCTCGATGAGTTGAGAGTTGAGAGTTGAGAACGGAAAACGGAGAACGGAAAACTTTTGTTTTTCGATTTACGCTTGGAGTGGAAAACGGAACGCCGCGATTGAGCCGAGGGCAGAGTGAACTTGTTCACTATGCCGAGGCGGAGCGGTGAAAAGCTTGCAAAGCAAGATTAACCGACGACAAGCCGAGAGCAAAGAATGCTTGCATTCTATGCCGAGGCGCGAAGGAGGAAAAGCCTGCAAAGCAGGGTTAAAGCGGAAAACTATTAGCTTTTTTAGTGAGATTAGAGAAAATAGGGAGTTTAGCGATGCTATTCTCCCTATATTCATTAAATACCCTATGCTCCCTATGTCGTGGGTATGATTTTTAATACCCGTGTTTGCGGTGGGTGCGCTCCTCTTGTGGGGTGGGTATCGCTTTCGATACCTATGGCATAGAATGGCAACGAATGGCATGCGTTCGCTTACGCTCGCTGAATGGCATTGAATGACCAAAAAAAGTGTCTTGTCATTAAGCAGTCGCAGATTGCGCTGTTATTCATTGCCATTGTATGTCATTGTCGTTGTAGTACAGGGATGCTATAGCGGATAGCAGCAGCTCAAACGAGTTTGGCCACTGCTATCCATTATTTGAGAATCCTTAATTACCTCTATTATATGTGTTAATAGCCCAAAAGTGATGCAATTATAGCAAACAAGACTACCGCTAAAAAGAAAATAAGTACTCCAATAATGAGCGATCGCTGGCTGTATCTGCTAGCCTTTTTACGCCACGTTTTCATATCGGGCTGAGCTGCTCGCTCGGGGTCTTGCTTTTTCACCTGTTTGCACAATTTGAATGCCAACCAAGCTGTCGCTTTCTTCTTCTCCTCGGCAAGTCTGGCGGTTAATTTATGAGGGTTGCTCTCCTCCATCTTGTAATTTTCGGCTTGTGTTACCAACTCCTCGATTCTTTGGACAAGTTCATCAGTAGAGCCATTCAATGGATATGCATCTTTAATGTCTCGCTTAAAATATTTCATTTTGTGCTCTACCATTTTCTCTATACGCTCACGCTCTTTCTCCTCTTGTTCACGCTCTGCTTTCTCCTCGGGAGACTCCTCAAACGCCATCTTTGCCAAACCTACAACGCCTCCGCCAAGAGCTGCACCTAAGCCTCGTCCAGATGACTTCGACGACTTTGACGATGATGACGAGCCACTACCTGCATACTTGCCAAGTTTGTTCTTGCGAAGGTAGCTATCAGAATAGGTTGAATTTGGATTGATTTCACCATTCACATAAAATATTCGAGCATAGTGCTTACCCGAAATTGTTGATACATTTTGGTACTTACCAGAACAATACTCCTCGTGAGAGATCAATACATCTTCGTTGTGCATAATTGTAATTTTTTAAGTTAAGATTAATAAAATTTGATATACTTATTTGATAAGTTCTTTGATTGTGCCGGCTGTTTCGTTAAGAAAATTACCCACCGAGTTAATTGCTTTGTCGGAGGTTGCCCTGATTAAAACAGCATTGATTTTGTAGTTGCAACTATCTATCGCAACTCGCTCTTCATTCGTTAATTGTGACTCATATAATTTTGCCTTATCACGCAATACTTTATACTGTATGCGCACCGAATCACGCTCCATTGAGCCATATTTGGAGTATTTCTCGGATAATTCGGTTGTGAATTGCTTGTATTGGTCAACAAATCGTGCTGTTTCCGACTTGCAAGAAAACAGAGTTGCCGAAATCAACATTGTTACAAATAGTTTCATATTTGTAGCCTACATTTGTACCGTAGCAACTCCTATGCGGTGTGTTATTTATAAAAAAGAAAGTGTGGAGTTGATTCTCGAATGTCTGACTGAAGGTTGTGGAATACCCAAACTAAAACAAACGACTAACAATGCCCCACACCTGTATAGTATAGGGCTATGGCACAAGATATGCCATACCTATATATACAAGAAATGAGTGCTGTTCGTTCTTCCCTTAGTTTAGAAAACTTCCACATTTTCAGTCAAGGAGTGCGAAAAACACTTTCTAATATGTCTGCAATCCAACGGACTGCACCACAAATTTAGAAATTTATTTTTGAAAGAGCAAAAAATCGCGAAAGTTAAAGGCCAATAAGGGCTAGTAAAGGCTAGTAGCATTTTCTGCGCCCTACCTTAATGGCCCTTAATAGCCGTTACTTGCCGTTAATAGCCTTTATAATCTTCTCTCCAAAAACTTTTAACAATGAATGTGCCAACAAATACGATTCTGTACCATCCGAGCCATTCATCGGCATGATATTAATCTTATCAAACTTAGAAAAGCGTTGCTTTATCAACCTAGCACACTCATCATAATCTAAGTCATCTCGCTTACCTGTTGTATTCTGCGTTTGTCTGTAACGACCATTACAATCAGTGTAAGAAGAAAAGCGAAATAATGAAACAAAGTTTTGACTAAAAGAAAGTGGTTTTACTTGCATTTACATATCCCCTTTCAACTTTTCATACGCTTGATTAATCTCATTAAAAATATCTTTTGCCCCCATATCAGAATTAATGTCAGGATGATATCTTAACATTAATTTTCTATAAGCCAATTTTAACTCTTCAGACGTCAAATCTTCATAAACTCTTTCTTCTTCAGACAAGTATTTATTCAAAACTTTAATCGCTGAATTGTATGAGATAGGTTGGAGCTTGGTATTAACCTCGGGCTTTTCTTGATATTTCAGAAACTCATAAGCTTGTTCATCACTAAAGTATTTCAAAAATTTGGAATAAAAAGCCTTTGCACCCGCCCAGCCAGAAACAAATTCAAAATTTAATCCAAGGCGTTTTTTCATATCTACTAAATTATAAATTGCAACCTTTACCGATTCTTCTGAAAGCTCCCCTTTTTCTATAATATCAATCAAACCCATATACAAAATCGGCTCTGCCTCTTCATT
>JAFVOR010000009.1 GCA_017505725.1 Alistipes sp. | reverse complement strand
TTCCTCAACCCAGTGTCGGTTGATGTTAAGAAGAAGAAGTATTGCCGTTTCAAGAAGCTCGGCATTAAGTATGTAGATTACAAGGATGGTGAGTTCTTGAAGAAGTTCCTCAACGAGCAGGGTAAGATCCTTCCTCGTCGTCTCACAGGTACTTCGCAGAAGTTCCAGAAGAAGGTGGCTCAGGCTGTTAAGCGTGCTCGTCACCTCGCAATTTTGCCATTCGTAACCGATTGTATGAAATAAGGAGGAGAAACACTATGGAGATTATTTTGATTAAGGATGTAGAGAACCTCGGATACGCAAACGACATCGTTTCGGTTAAGCCGGGTTATGCGAACAACTACCTCATTCCACAGGGTTTCGCAAAGGCTGCTACTGCTTCGGCAAAGAAGGTGTTGGCAGAGAACCTCAAGCAGCGTGCTCACAAGGACGCTAAGATCTTGGCTGATGCTCAGGCACTCGCTGAGAAGATTGCTAACCTCCCACTCACTTTCGCTGTAAAGGCAGAGGAGGGTCGTATCTTCGGTACTATCACTTCGGCAGATGTTGCTGCAGCTTTCGCTGAGAAGGGCATCGAGGTTGAGAAGAAGAACATCACCGTTGAGGCTATCAACACTGTAGGTGAGTACAAGGCTACCATTAAGCTCCACCGTGAGGTTAAGGCCGAGGCTACTCTCTCGGTTGTTGCAGCTGAGTAAGGAGTCACTCCTATAACGACAAAGACGAATCTTTCGGGGTTCGTCTTTTTTTGTGCACTGTTTTCAAAAAAAATGCGACTTTATAGAGGATATATCCAACTTTTTTCTATAACTTTGTAGGAGGTTAAATATTCAATCCGATTGAATCAACCTTTAGAGCATATTCTAATAGAGGTGTAATTATGGGCAAGAATAAGTTGAAGAGAGTCGTCAAGCAAGGACTCAAGAGACTCGACCAGGTCGCTTTGTGGACCGGAGTCGTTGCATTGGTCTACTATACGCTGATTAAGCCAGCGTTCAACATTTGCGACTGCAAATATGTATCGAACACTATAATCTTCATTATAGCCTTAGTTGGCGCTCTGCAAATCTGCATTGCGCTCCACACTTTTTTCTGCCATAAGCCAAAGTTCGATTGGCACTTGGTCTATGGTCACTTTCTAAAGAAGGTCGTATCGATTGTACTGCTCGTACCATTCATCATAGCACCTTTTGCAATCTGTTGTGACTTCCCCAAAGCACAACCGGCAATTACTGGTGAGTCGTCAGTGATCTGGAATATATTTGCACACTATGTTGACCCAGGAAACATTGGCAACGCAGCAACCAGCGAGGTGGGATTAGTAACCCTTATTGCGTTACTTGGTGTGGTCTTGTTGAATGGTCTCCTGATAGCATCCTTGATTGGATGGCTCGACAACCGTAAGGCAAAGTGGTTGAATGGAAAAGTGGAGTATGATGATTTTCTCAGCAAGAACGAGCACTACATCATCATTGGTGGCAACGATATGGTGGCCGGCATAGTGGAGCAGATATTCAGCAAAAGTGACTCAAGAATAGAGTCGGAGGAGCTGATTGACGACAAGCACATCCCCTACATCCTGATTCAGACATCGCGCGATGTCGAGAAGTTTAGAATGGAGTTATTCTCGAATCTCACCGAGAGGGAGCAGCGTCACGTGATCATCTACTACGGTAATCGCACCTCCGACCGCGATATTGAGAATTTGAAGGTCCGCTCTGCCAAGGAGGTCTACATCATTGGAGAAGATGTGCGTAGCGACGACACCGAGTCGTACCACGACACTATGAATATGGAGTGCCTGGAGCTGATTCGCAAGCACTTGGGAAAGGTACATAAGAAGTTGACCTGCCACGTTATGTTCGAGTACCAGACCACCTTCTCGGTCTTCCAGTACTCGGAGATAAGTAACAACATCAAGGATTGCATCGACTTCAAGCCATTCAACTACTACGACAGTTGGGCACAGCAGGTGCTTATCGGCCGAGAGCCCGCAACCGACCAAAGCGGTTATCTGCCACTCGAAGGTGCGGAAGGCATCAATGCCGAGTCACCCAAGCACGTGCACCTCATTATCGTTGGTATGTCGCGTATGGGTATCTCGATGGCAATTAACGCTGCTCACGTGGCGCACTACCCTAACTTTCATAGCAAAGATGGTATATGTCCACAAAAACGCACAAAGATAACCTTCATCGACAAAAACGCCGACGAGGAGAAGGATTTCTTTATGGGCAGATTCAAGGATCTGTTTGCACTCTCGCATTGGAGATATGGCAATGTCGAAGGCGAGGAGATTAATTGGGACGACGAAAACATCCCATCAAGCGAGTACGAACACTTGGGTGGCGACTTCCTCGATATAGAGTGGGAGTTCATCAATGGCAGCATCGCTATGAAGGCGATGCAGAAGTATATCAGTGATGCTTCGAAAGAGGATAACAGCATCGTCACCATAGCCATCTGTCTGCCTGAGCCAAACCGATGTCTGGCGGCTGCACTCTATCTCGACAGAGAAGTCTACGACAAGGTGAATCAGATTTTGGTTTACAACCGCTATGGCGATTCGCTGATTACGCAGATGACACACAAGAAAGGCAACCAATTCAACCCATACCACAACAAGATGCGAGCATTTGGTATGGCGCACGATTTCTACAATATTGATTTGGTGAATGATATTAAATCAATAGCCGACAAAAATGGCGAAGCCTACAATTCCATAATGGAGAAGGTGGAAAAAGTTGATGAAGGCAAAAATACATTCGGTAAATCGAAGGTATCTGAAGCGTGGTCTAATTTCTACTCAGCAAGTACAGCCTGGTGCAAGATGCGTTGCATAGGCTGGAATGGAGAGAGGGTTTTGACCAAAGACGAGGTCAATATACTTGCTAAGGTCGAGCACGCCCGATGGAATATGGAGCAGTTGATGATGGGATATCGCCCACTCACCGTAGACGAGCAAAACGAGGTTAAGGCCGACAAGACAAAGAAAAAACCGTACAAGAGTGAGATGGCACACTTTGACATTTGCTCATTTGACAAATTAAGAGAGATTGACACTCGCTCTATTGAGATTGACGAGGGTTTTGCAATGATACTTCCTCGCGCTCTTCGCGAACTAAATCCGCCAAAGAATACCAAGGAAGAGAAGCAAGCCGAACAAGAGAACAAAGAGGTAACTAAAACACAAGATAAAGAAGAACCAAAAACAACAGACAAATAATGAATGATAAACAGATTATCGAGGCGCTAATTGCTCGCGACGAGCAAGTTACAAGGCAGTTCTTGTTCGTGAGCTGCCGTCCTCTGTTTGTCAGCATTATCAACCAAGTATTCTCGTATAAGGTCGACTACGACGAGTTCGTTAACGAGTTCTACCTGCACCTTATGGAGAATGATGCGAAACGTCTTCGTCAGTTCGAGGGACGCAGCTCCATCTATAGCTGGATCAAGATTGTAGCCATACGCTATTTCATAGCGAAGCGTGATCGAGTGATAGATATGAATGGAGGTAAGTCTCTTATAGTGCAGGAGGGCGATGACGGAGATACAGAAAAAAAGACAACAGCCGGTATGGATGTGGAGCGTCTACTCTCGCAGATGTCCAACAAACGCTATGTCTACGTCATTCGCAGGTTGATATTGCAGGAAGCAGAGCCACAGAAGGTAGCCGACGAGCTCGGTGTCACCGTAGACAATTTGTATAACATTAAAAAGCGTGCGCTTACAAATTTGATACAGATAGCACGCAAAGAGTATTAATTATTATGAAAAAGAGGTCGACATTTGACATCTCCGACGAGATGTTGGCGGCATTCCTTGATGGTAATGTCGATTCGCAAGAGAGTCAGACTATTCTTAAGGCATACGCAGAGGATGCCAAAATTAGAGAGATCTTAAATATCGCCTACGAGGTCGATGCCGAATTGGGGCATCAATATTCCGCCTGCGAGATTCTGCCAATGACAGCATTGGCAGCCTCGTGCGGCGAGGAGAACTACTGCTGTCTCGAGTGCGAAAAATATATCCTCAACAAACAAGGTATCGAATTTGACGAGAGAAAGTTGCTCGATGATGCCATCAACAACGGATGGCAAAAAGAGGATGGCACAGCACTTCACAACATAGGACGCCATCTCGAGGGCAAGGGGCTTGTGGTCAAGCGACAATACAGGCGCAGCATCGACGATATCATTAAGGCATTAGAGAATAGAGAACACATTATAGCAGCAGTAGATGGAGGAGAACTGCTTGGTGACAAGGTAGCCGAGGCAATAGAGGATATTATGATAGGCGAGATACCTGACCATACCGTTGTAGTGCTTGCGTGCGATAAAAAGAGAAATATAGTTAAGATTTTTGATCCGAACTCACCAAACAAGGAGGATAGCTACACGATAGATCAATTTGTGGATGCGTGGAACGACTCGAAAAACTATCTGGTCACCGTAACGCAAAAAGATAACGAACTATATATTCCTGAGCCTATAGATCTCTCTGACGTAGAGTTGAGCAGCGACCTCAATGAGTTGCGCGAGGCCATTGCCGAGAATGCACACAATGTGTGGGCAAAGGGTCGTCAGGAGCTTGGCTGGACCTACGGCAAGCGTCGCGACGACGAGAAGAAGCAGACCCCTTGTATGGTGCCATACTCGAAGTTGCCCGACAGTGAAAAGAAGTTCGACCGCGATATGGCGATGCAGACACTGAAGCTGGTGCAGAAACTTGGATATGATATTGTGAAGCGCAAGAGTAGCAAACCGAAGAAAAAGACCGAAGAGACTTTCCAGTGCAACACTTGCGGTCACTCTGTAGCCAAGTTCCAGGTATATTGCAACGAATGTGGCAGACCGACAGAGATAGATTGGTCGTTGCACAAGAATTAACGGAGTAATCCTAGACCTATATAAAATTACTAACCATTATGATTAAGCCTTCAGAATTTATCCATCCGAGCGATGCTGCTGCACTGCGTCAGATGGAGAGCATTCCCGGATTCCCGACCTTGGTCAAGAAAATTATGGCTTTGGGATTCGAGCAACTACAATATGGACTCAATATGGCAACTGCTGTGCGACTCTCGCCCACTCAATTGCCGGAGCTCTACAACCACTTGCCACCAATCTGCCAGAAGCTCGGCATCGAGGAGCCCGAGTTCTATCTGCAGATGGACCCTATGCCCAACGCTTGGACATTTGGAGATACCAAGATATATATCACAATAACCTCGGGATTGGTCGAATTGCTGAACGACGAGGAGCTTGACTCGGTCATCGCACACGAGTGCGGACACATCCTCTGCCGACACGTACTCTACCACAGCATTGCACGCTACATCCTGATGGGCGTCGACTCGGTAGGAATATTCGACTTCCTGACCGTGCCTCTGCAGTTGGCGATATTGCATTGGTCGCGAATGAGCGAGCTCTCGTGTGACCGTTGCGCAAGCATCATCTGTTCGCCCGATGTGGTAGCAAGCACTATGGCTCGACTCTCGGGCGGTCCAAAGAGCATCACCAGCAAGATCAATATGGAGGAGTGGGCAAAGCAGGCCGACAAGTACGACGAAATCAAGAACGACGGTTTGTGGAACAAGACTCTGCAACTTGGAGTAACCCTCAGTCAATCTCACCCATTCAGCGCAGTTCGTGTGCGCGAAATTCTTCAATGGAAGGAGAGTCAGCAGTTCAAAAATCTGATACACAACCTCGAGGGCAACACCTCCAGCAGCAAGTTGTGTCCCGTATGCAATAAACCCGTAAACGAGGGATGGAGATTCTGCAACCACTGCGGAGCCAAGTTATAAACAATAAAAAGTACAGAGAGTTATGTTTTTCGACGAGAATGGAATCATAGATATCGATGAGTTGATCATCAAGCACCCATCCTACCAGAAGATTATGGAGGATGGCATAGTTACAGACGAGGAGCTTGCCGAGCAGTCCGACAAGGTCATAGCTCTGCTCCACGACATAGAATCAAAGTATAGCGAGGAGCAGGTAGCCGAGATCAAAAACCTGATGGCCGAGATCAATGTCTTGTACTCGGTGTATCGTACTCACTCAAAACAAAACGCTTAAAGATAGTTACTTATGGCAGTTTTCAAAAAAGTAGAAGTTATTCAGGCATCGCCTGTTTTAATACCAACATTGGCCAATCACCTCAAAGAGGTGTTCGAGAAGGAGGAGTACACTGTATCGGTCGACCACTTGAGTAGTGGCGGTTGCATCGTCTCCATCACCAAAGGCGGATTCTTCAAGGCTATCTTGGGAATGAAGAGTGCGCTCAAGATCAGTTTGTTGCCACAGCACGAGACCATCTTGTTCGACGCGAGCGTAGGCATTTGGGGGCAGCAGGCTATACCAACAGCCATCTCCCTATTTGTCTTTTGGCCTGTGCTGTTGACGCAGATTTGGGGCACCATCCAGCAGGCGAATCTCGACGACAAGGCGTTGGCCATCATCAACGAGGTTGTCTCGACCTCACCTATGCCGATTGCAGAGGAGGAGACGACAATGAAGTTCTGCACCGCGTGCGGACACCGCAACTCATCCGATGCACGCTTCTGCAGCGAGTGCGGACACCAATTCTAAAAACGCATTATGGCTTACGATCTATTTATAAGTTATTCGCGAAGGGACTACACTGATGAAAGCAATCAGGTTATTCCTGGCAACATCATCACACAGATAAAACAACTTCTCGACGCAAATGGAATAACCTATTGGTTCGACGAAGATGGCATTTTCTCGGGCGACGCTTTCGCGCCCGAGATTGCTCGTAATATAAAGAGTTCGAAAATTTTTCTCTTTATATCGAGCGAACACTCCAATGCTTCGGAGTGGACAAGCAACGAGATTGCCACCGCCCACACCTACAAGAAAAAGATTATTCCATTCAAATATGACGACTCGATATATAATGACTCTGTCATTATGTACATCTCGCGTCTGGACTACATCGACTACCCTGCCAATCCGATCAAAGCTCTCGACCGCCTGCTCTCTTCGATCAAGGATTACCTCAATAAATTGGCAGAGAAGGAGCATAACGAGCGATTGGCAGAGGAGCGTCGTCGCAACGAGGAGATTTCACGCAAGGAGAAGGCGGCCAAGTTGCAAGCTCTTAAAGAGAAGATTACGACTCTCGAGACTCGAAAGTTAGATATCGAAAAGGATATACTCTCGCAGGAGAAATCTCTCTCGGAACTTCGCAACGAGAAGCGTATCATCGAACTCAACATTGCCGAGATCGAGGAGGAGATTGAAGCTCTATCACCACGCAAAAAGGCAGATTCTGTAAGCATCATCACCAATATATTGACATTCTAGATGCAGAAAACCATCAATGTGTAGAAACACTAAAGGGACATAATAGGAAGGTTATCTCTGCAAGTTTCAGCCCTTGTAGTAAATATATAGTTTCTACATCATACGATAAGACAATTAGATTATGGGATATAGAGGATGATTACAACTGCAAAATACTGGATACTCTAAATAGCACACCAACCTATGCAACATTTAGTCACAATGGCAAATATATAATAGGCTACACAAAAGATACCATTAATATATGGAACTCGAAAAGTTTAAAGAAAATAAAAAAAGCTGTCTTACCTGATGGCAATATAAAAAAATTAATATGCAGTCCTGATAACAAAACAATTGCACTCATACAAAATGGCTCACTTTGCTTAAAGTTATGGAAAATAATGGGAGCAAAAAAAAGTTTTTTGAATTTAATCGGACATACAGATCAAATAAACCATATATCATATAGTTCAGATGGTCGTTATATACTTTCAGCATCAAAAGATAAAACCATCAAGGTTTGGGAGACCAAATATGGTCATTGTGTCAAAACTTATAAAGGTCATTTAGGACCTGTTAACTCAGCTTTCTTTTCACCAGATGGTACAAATGTAATCTCAGCATCAGATGATGGCACTATAAAAATATGGGAAGGCATCAGACCGTTGCAAGAGTTAATCGATGAGACCAGAGAAAGATTTAAAAATTGTCCTTTAACCGCGAACGAACGCGAAAAATATTATTTAGAGTAGTGTCTCTACGTGATAGATTCCAGCACGAAAGTTGCTCTATATGGTAAACCTTATAAGAGAAAAAATGGAAAAGAAGTATGTACCGCAACCGATGGACACCTCTGATGTCCAGTTGCCCGAGGAGCTGAATGCACTGATAGAGCAGATGGCGAAAAATGTCCACGAGGTGTGGGCCGAGAGTCGTATCGAGCAGGGATGGTCGTATGGCGAGGAGCGCAACGACGCACTCAAAACCCACCCTTGCCTTATCCCCTACGAGGAGTTGCCCGAGGTGGAGAAGGCCTACGACCGCGATACCGCACTCGGCACGCTGAAGCTTATCCGCAAGCTCGGCTTCAAGATCGAAAAAGAGTAGTGGCAGAGAACCGCTGATGGATTTATGATTGCCGATGGCAATAAATGGGGCTCGTTGGGCCCCATTTTTGCTCTCTATGCCGACGCCACAACGAAAAAAAAGTTCGATAATTGTAAATTATCGGAAAAATTTATATTTTTGTACTCTTAAAGAGTTACTAACGAAAGATTTATGTCGGAATACAAGCATAAGATAGGCATCACACAGGGTGACACCAACGGCATCGGCTGGGAGGTTATTCTCAAGGCGTTGTCGCACCCATCGATGGTGGAGTTGTTCATCCCTGTGGTCTATGGAGCAAAGCATATAGCAGATTTCTACGCCAACAAGCTGGAGGATGTGGAGCCGTTGCAGTTCAACATCTGCCGCTCGGCAGCCGAGGCCCGCAAGGGCAAGATCAACCTCGTGGAGTGTGGCGACAAGGCGACACGCATCGAGGCCGGTTGCGCTACCGAGGAGTCGGCAAAGCAGGCTCTCGAGGCGTTGGATAAGGCTTCGGAAGAGCTCGTTGCAGGCGATTTGTCAGCAGTAGTTACTGCGCCAATCAACAAGGAGTCGATGCAGAAGGTGGGTTTTGGCTTCACAGGTCACACCGAGTATTTCGCATCGAAGGCCGAGGGTGAGCCTATGATGATTATGTGCAGCGATACCCTACGCGTGGCATTGCAGACGGTACACATCCCTGTGGATAAGGTTGCCGAGTCGCTCTCGTCGGAGAAGATCACCGCATCACTCGTAGCTCTGCGTCACACCCTCAAGCAGGACTTTGGTGTGGTGGAGCCCCGCATCGCGGTGCTCTCGCTCAACCCTCACGCGGGAGATGGCGGTCTGCTTGGGTCGGAGGAGCAGGAGATTATCCGCCCTGCTGTTCAGGGGGCTGCAAAGCAGGGCGTATTGGCATTTGGTCCTTTGGCAGCTGACGGACTCTTTGCAGGTAGCGGTTACAAGAAGTACGATGCCATTCTTGCGATGTATCACGATCAGGGACTCACCCCGTTCAAGGCGTTGTCGCCAGAGGGGGTAAACTTCACCGCAGGACTCAACATTATCCGCACCTCACCCGACCACGGCACAGCCTACGATATTGCGGGCAAGAATATGGCCGATGCACAGTCGATGCGAAATGCGATTTACGAGGCAATTGACATCGTGAATCGTCGCCGTGACTACAAGTATTGGAGTCGCAATCCACTCGAGCACTTCGAGCGCGAGAAGGGTCGCGATGTCTCGATGAAGGATTTGCAGGAGGCAGAACAGCGCAAGGGAGGAGCGAGTAACGAGTAACGAGTAGTGAGTAACGAGTAGTGAGTAGTGAGTATTTTTTCTCTAACGACTCTAACGACCTTAACGACCTTAACACTAAAGAAAAAACCGCGCAACTGAGCAGTAATCCGTCTCGTGATTGTGGAGCTGTGAAGGCGCAAAACATAAACAATTAAAAAACTTAACAAAGCAGTATGATTAAAGTTTCGTTTCCCGATGGCTCGGTTCGTGAATTCGAGCAGGGGGTAACAGCCTACCAAGTTGCAGAGAGTATCAGCCCTCGTTTAGCTGCGGACTGTCTGGCTGCTTCGGTAGATGGTGCGACCGTAGATATGTCGCACGCATTGGTGCAGGATTGCGCCATCAAGTTCTTCAAGTGGGATGATGCCGAGGGTAAGCACGCCTTCTGGCACACATCGTCGCATCTCCTCGCAGAGGCGTTGCAGGCGCTGTACCCAGGTATCAAGTTTGGTATCGGTCCGGCTATCGAGCAGGGCTTCTACTACGATGTTGACTCGCCTACCCCAATCCTCGAAAGCGACCTCGCAAAGATTGAGGCAAAGATGACCGAGTTGGCTCGTGGCAAGGAGGAGCTTGTTCGCACCGAGGTTTCGAAGGCCGAGGCACTCAAGACCTTCACCGAGAAGGGTGATGAGTACAAGTGTGAGCTTATTTCGGACTTGGAGGATGGTACAATCTCGTTCTACACAAATGGTACATTCACCGACCTCTGTCGCGGTCCACACATCCCGCACACAGGTCACATCAAGGCTATAAAGTTGACCGCCGTAGCAGGTGCTTACTGGCGTGGCGACGAGCACAACAAGATGCTTACCCGTATCTATGGTGTATCGTTCCCTAAGAAGTCGATGCTCGACGAGTATCTCGCAATGCTCGAGGAGGCAAAGAAGCGCGACCACCGCAAGTTGGGTAAGGAGTTGGAGCTCTTCACCTTCTCGCAGCGCGTAGGTCAGGGTTTGCCACTCTGGTTGCCAAAGGGCGCCGAGTTGCGCGACCGCTTGGAGCGTTTCTTGCGTCAGATTCAGAAGCAGTATGGCTACCAACCTGTTATCACCCCTCCAATCGGAAACAAGGATTTGTATGTAACCTCGGGCCACTACGCAAAGTATGGTAAGGATTCGTTCCAGCCTATCCACACTCCAATCGAGGGCGAGGAGTACTTGCTCAAACCTATGAACTGTCCTCACCACTGCGAGATCTACCGCAGCAAGCCACACTCGTACAAGGATCTCCCTGTTCGTTTGGCCGAGTTCGGTACAGTATGTCGCTACGAGCAGTCGGGCGAGTTGCACGGCTTGACCCGTGTGCGTGCCTTCACCCAGGATGATGCTCACCTCTTCGTGCGCCCTGACCAGTTGTTGGAGGAGTTCGAGAAGGTTATGGATATCGTTCTCTACATCTTCAAGACCTTGAAGTTCGAGAACTACACCGCACAGATTTCGTTGCGTGACCCTAACAACAAGACCAAGTACATCGGCTCGGACGAGAATTGGGAGAAGGCAGAGGCTGCTATTATTCAGGCCTGCAAGGATAAGGGTATGAACGCCGTTGTTGAGTATGGCGAGGCTGCATTCTACGGTCCTAAGCTCGACTTTATGGTAAAGGATGCCCTCGGTCGTAGCTGGCAGTTGGGCACCATTCAGGTGGACTACAACCTCCCTGAGCGTTTCGATTTGACCTACAAGGGTGCAGACGACAAGCTTCACCGCCCAATTATGATTCACCGCGCACCATTCGGCTCGATGGAGCGTTTCGTAGCGGTATTGTTGGAGCACACCGCAGGTAAGTTCCCATTGTGGCTCGCACCTGATCAGGCAGTCGTACTCCCTATCTCGGAGAAGTACAACGACTATGCCGAAGAGGTTGTTGCATACCTCAACCAGCACGATGTTCGCGCACAGATTGATGACCGCAACGAGAAGATTGGCCGCAAGATTCGTGACAACGAGCTCAAGCGCATCCCTTACCTCCTCATCGTAGGTGAGAAGGAGGCTGCCGAGCGCACCGTATCTGTTCGCGCACAGGGCGATGGCGACAAGGGCTCAATGACTCTCGAGGAGTATGCAAACTATATGAACGACCTCGTAGCAAAGGAGATCGAAGCAATATAAAATGCAGAATGCAGAATGCAAAATGCAAAATGCAAAACCGACGCAGCGGAGCGAGAGCAGAGGGCAAATTTGTTTGCACTATGCCGAGCCGCAAGGAGGAAAAGCCTGCAAAGCAGGGTTAATGCAAAATGCAAAATGCAGAGTAGAAAAATTTTTAATTCTTAATTTTTAATTTTTAATTTAGCTAAAAGCTAATGGCAGGATTCAAACCGTTTACGCCACGCCCGGCAGGACCACGCCCGGCAAACAATGCTCCTCGCGGACGCCGTCCCGAGAAGGAGAACCCTCATCGCATCAATGAAGAGATTACAGCCGACACCGTACGCATCGTAGGCGACAATGTCGAGCCTAACCTCGTAGTACCTATCTCGAAGGCCCTGCAGATGGCCGACGAGATGGAGTTGGACTTGGTGGAGATTTCACCAAACGCCCAGCCTCCTGTATGTCGCATCGTCGACTACCAGAAGTTCCTCTATCAGCAGAAGAAGAAGCAGAAGGAGATCAAGGCAAAGCAGACCAAGATTGTGATCAAGGAGATTCGTTTTGGTCCGCAGACCGATGACCACGACTTCAACTTCAAGCTCCGCCACGCCGAGAACTTCATCAAGGAGGGTGCCAAGGTCAAGGCCTATGTATTCTTCCGCGGTCGAAGCATCGTCTTCAAGGAGCAGGGTGAGATTCTGTTGCTCCGCTTCGCTACTGCGTTGGAGGAGATTGCCAAGGTGGAGGTTATGCCACAGTTGGAGGGTAAGAAGATGAATATGATTCTTGCTCCAAAACCAAAGAAGAACTAATCATTGGTTTTCTGATATCAAAGAGAGAGGGTGTCCGTCGGGACACCCTCTCTCTTGTATGCGTGGTCTACTCTTAGAACTCCATCTTCGAGCGACGCACATAGCTCTCGTAACGCCACTTTGCATTCTCCTCGGCTGCAGCGTACAACTCCTCTGCCTCCTGTGGGAAGGTCTTTTGGAGCGAGGTGTAGCGCACCTCCTTGAGGAGGAAGTCGCGGAACTTTGACCAATCCGGCTCCTTCGAGTCGAGTACAAACGGATTCTTGCCCTCTTCCTCGAGAAGTGGATTGTAGTGCCACAAGTGCCAGTAGCCACACTCCACGGCCTGCTTACCGATGGTCTGTGTGCGTGTCATACCGCCCTTGATACCGTGATTGATACAAGGAGCGTAGGCGATGATGAGCGATGGTCCAGGATATGCCTCTGCCTCCTTCAATACATTGAAGAGCTGATTCTGCGATGCACCGATAGAAACCTGTGCAACATATACATAACCGTATGTCATTGCGATAGCGCCCAAATCCTTCTTGCGGATGCGCTTACCCATCGAAGCGAACTTGGCAACTGCGCCCACAGGGGTCGATTTCGACGACTGACCACCTGTGTTCGAGTAGACCTCGGTATCTACAACGAGTATATTTACATCCTCACCCGAAGCCAAGACGTGGTCTACACCACCAAAGCCGATATCGTAGCCCCAACCGTCACCACCGATAATCCACTGCGACTTCTTGACGAGGAACTCCTTGTGCTCGAGAATTGCCTTGCACTTGTCGCAACCGCAAGCCTCGCAAAGCTCGATAACGCGTGGCGCAACCTCTGCCGACTTGGCTGCCAAGTGGCGAACATCGAGCCACTCCTGCAAGGTAGCCTTCAACTCGTCCGAACACTTCTCGCAAGTGAGAGCCTCCTTAACGAGCGATGCCAAGTTCTCGCGAATCTTCTCGTTACCGATGTGCATACCGAGACCGAACTCAGCGTTATCCTCGAACAACGAGTTAGCCCAAGCAGGGCCCTGGCCCTTGTCGTTGGTGCAGTATGGAGTTGAAGGTGCCGATGCCGAGTAGATTGAGGTACAACCTGTAGCATTAGCCACCATCATACGCTCACCGAAGAGCTGTGTAATAGTCTTGATATAAGGTGTCTCACCGCAACCTGCACACGCACCCGAAAACTCGAACAATGGCTGCATAAACTGCGAGTTCTTGACGGTCTTCTCGCGATCGATATTCTTGTAGCCTACGGTGTGGTGCATATAGTTCCACTTCTCGGCCTCACCCATCTGCGATGCGAGAGGTTGCATAACGAGAGCCTTACCCTTAGGTGCAGGGCAGACATCAACGCAGTTGCCACAACCTGTACAGTCGAGTGGCGAAACCTGAATACGGAACTTGTACTCCTTGGTGTTACCAATACCCTGCTTGAACTCTGTACCCTCTGGTGCGGCAGCAGCCTGCTCCTCGGTTGCGAGGAATGGACGGATAGCTGCGTGAGGGCAGACATAAGCACACTGGTTACACTGGATACAGGTGTCGAGGTTCCACTTTGGAACATTCACTGCAATACCTCGCTTCTCCCAAGCGGCAGTGCCATTGTCCCAAGTACCATCCTCGCGACCATTGAATGCCGAAACAGGAAGCTCATCTCCCTTGAGTGCGTTGATTGGGTCAACTACATTGCGAACAAACTCAGGACGCGACAAATCAACCGATGCGGCAGCCTCCTCAACAACGAGCGAAGCCCACTCGGCAGGAACATCAACCTTGACAACTGCAGTTGCACCGGCATCTACAGCGGCGTAGTTCATATTTACGATATCCTCGCCCTTCTTGCCATACGACTTGTAGATAGCCTTCTTCATCTCCTCGACAGCCTTCTCGAACGGAATGACATTCGCAATCTTGAAGAATGCCGACTGCATAATGGTGTTGGTACGGTTACCCAAGCCCAACTCCGCTGCAATCTTTGTGGCATTGATGATGTAGAAGTTTATCTTGTGCTTTGCAAGGAATACCTTCATATGGGTTGGCAACGATGCGCAAGTAGCCTCTGCATCGAGTACCGAGTTGAGGAGGAACGAGCCACCGTGCTTGAGGCCCTTCAAAACATCGTACTTATCCACATACGATGGTACGTGGCAAGCGATGAAGTCAGGAGTTGTCACCAAGTATGGCGAAGTGATTGGCTTATCGCCGAAACGAAGGTGCGACGAGGTATAACCACCCGACTTCTTCGAGTCATACGAGAAGTAAGCCTGGCAATACTTGTCGGTCGAGCCACCGATAATCTTGATCGAGTTCTTGTTTGCACCTACAGTACCATCGGCACCCAAACCAAAGAACAATGCCTCGAAGGTACCCTCCTTCGCCATCGAAACCTCCTCGCCTACAGGCAACGAGAGATTTGTCACATCGTCAACTATACCCACAGTGAAGTGGTTCTTCGGGGTCGAGAGAGCCATATTAGCAAACACTGCCAACATCTGTGCAGGTGTTGTATCCTTCGACGAGAGACCATAGCGACCACCGATGATTGCAGGCTGAAGCTCGTGGCCATAGAAAGCGTCTACGATATCGAGGTAGAGAGGCTCGCCATTTGCTCCCGGCTCCTTGGTGCGATCCAAAACGCAAAGAGTCTTGACTGTCTTTGGCAATACATTGAAGAGGTATTTTGCCGAGAATGGACGATAGAGGTGAACGGTTACAACACCCACCTTCTCGCCACGCTCGTTCAAGAAGTCTACACACTCACGCAAAGTCTCGGTCACCGAGCCCATAGCCACAACTACGCGGTCGGCATCCTCTGCGCCATAGTATACGAATGGCTTGTACTCACGACCTGTAATTTTTGAGATCTCTGCCATAGTCTCTGCCACCATATCAGGCACTGCATCGTAGAACTTGTTTGCAGCCTCACGGGTCTGGAAGTAGATATCAGGATTCTGGGCTGTACCGCGAGTCACAGGCTTCTCCGGGTTGAGAGCGCGAGCACGGAACTCCTTCAAAGCCTCACGATCGAACAACGATGTGAGCGAAGCGGCATCCATCAACTCCACCTTCTGAATCTCGTGCGAGGTGCGGAAGCCATCGAAGAAGTGGAGGAACGGAACACGCGACTTCAAAGCCACGATGTGCGCCACACCTGCCAAGTCCATAACCTCCTGAACAGATGATGTTGCCAACTGCGCGAAACCTGTCTGGCGAGCAGCCATAACATCCTGATGGTCGCCGAAGATCGAGAGCGACTGCGCTGCCAAAGCACGCGCCGAAACGTGGAATACGCACGGAAGCAACTCACCCGATATCTTGTACATATTAGGGATCATAAGCAACAAGCCCTGCGACGCTGTGAATGTCGTGGTGAGAGCACCACCCTGCAACGAGCCGTGTACTGCACCTGCAGCACCGGCCTCCGACTGCATCTCTACGACCTTTACAATCTCGCCGAAGATATTCTTGCGGCCCTGAGCAGCCCACTCATCGACATACTCTGCCATAGTCGATGATGGCGTAATAGGATAGATGGCAGCAACCTCCGAGAACATATAGGCAATATGCGCTGCGGCGTAGTTACCATCACAAGTGATAAATTTCTTTTCTGCCATAATTTTATGTTTTTATAGTTTTATTGTTTGTTTCTCTATTAGCTTTTAGCCATTGGCCATTAGCTTTTTTGTTTCCACAACGCCAAAATCGTCAATGATGAGATTATTTTTGTGCGATGCTAGGCGACAACACCGCAGCATACTTGAGCGTATGTGAGGAATTTGGCGACCGACGCACTCGTGCAAAAAGAACTCATCAGAACGATTTTAACCTGCAAATAGCGAGCAAAAACGAACATCTGCACGCACAAATCGGGCAAAACCCCATTTCACCCATACAAATTTACAAATAGTAAATGAACAAAACAAAAAAATGCCCTGTTAGTTTACTAACAGAGCAAAATCAAATTTTGCTCTGTTAGTAAACCATACTATTATAGGGGCAATGGGAATTATGGGGTTGGTGGGGGAGATAAAGTTTAGCGCTACAGTCTTTGGCGTCGAGCTTACGCTCTCTATGACGTCACACCTTTGGTGTTCTATATCGTCGGGCTTTCAGCCCTCTATGGCGCGCGCCATAAAGCAGTCGCAAGACTGCGCCGTCATAAAAGAGTCGTAAGACTCTGCCGCCATAAAGCCAACTTGGTTGGCGCCGACACATTACTTCGCGCCCAAAACTACCTTTTACACGCCTTCCACGCCACCTTGCGGGCCTGCTTGGCGAGGGCCGGGGTGTTCTCGACCTTTATGATATCGGTAGTGCCTCTGTCGCCCGTAAGTTGCACATCCTTCGAATATTTCGGATAGAATGTCACATCTTCCTGCTTGATATCGAGCAAGGTGTAGGCGTAGGCAAGGCTTGCGATATACATAGCCAAACCCTCCGAGAGGTGGGTGTTATTCTGCGAGCGTTGCAACTTGTAGCCCGACTTGGAGAGTTGCTTATGCTGACGACCAAGATAGATTGCCTGACCGACATTCACATAGAAATCGCAATTCTTGCCCATCGATGCGCCAAGTTCGTAAATCTCCTTCTGGATACAGCGGTGGATATGCTCATAGAGCGCATCCCAACCCTCTTGATTTGTTGGTCTTACGCCCTTGTTATACCAATCGCAGATAGTCTGTCGATAGTCGGTATTGCCTGCCGGATAGGAGAATGGCACCATCAAACCGCAACGCACCTTGGCGGCAACCTCGGGCTTCATCATCTTTTTGATGCGCTCAACCAAAAGGTTCAGGTCGAAAGTTCCGCCCTGCGACTTCAGATAACGACGCATAGTATTTTCGGGTTGGAGGACCATAATATCCCAAGGCTTGTCGATCACCACACTCTCGAGTGTGACTCCGATACCCGCCAAGCCATTTTTGTAACCCTTTGAAGGGGTTTTAGTCGGATTTTCAGAGCAGTCGTAGAGCCAATACTGGTAGGTATTGTGCACCACCTGATTGACCTTGCGATGCGGATATGTAAACGACTCATCGTCGATACCTCGATACTGTTGCTCGAGGGTCGAACCTCCGAGATAGGCGTGACCGACCACAACAGGGCATCCTGCGCTCTTGGCTATTGCGCTCAACCAACGCATCGAGTCGCGTGTCCAGCTATTACCCACACCGAGGATGTAGAGTGTATCGCACTTTGCCTTTGGCTCGGCGGCCTTGACATCGACCATCGCCAACACTACGCACGCGATAATAAAGAATAGTCGCTTCATTGTTCTATCTGTTTTCTGTTACCCACTTGGTAAGTTCCACAAAATCGACCACCGACAACTGCTCGGCACGCTTGGTGAAGAACGGGTGCTCGGCACCGTGGAAGTCGCCAAATGCCGAACGCAACGAGTTGCGCAACATCTTGCGGCGCTGACCAAACGAAGCCTTCACGACCTTCACAAAGAGCTGCTCGTCGCAGTCGAGCGAAGTGGTGGCATTGCGCTTGAGACGAATAACTGCGCTCTTCACCTTTGGTGGTGGGTTGAATACCTTCTCCGATACGGTGAAGAGATACTCGATATCGTACCACGCCTGAAGCAACACACTCAAAATACCATAGGTCTTCGACCCCTCCTTCTCGGCAATGCGCTCGGCAACCTCCTTCTGAATCATTCCCACACACTCGGGAACGAGGTTGCGATGTTCGATAATCTTGAAGAATATCTGCGAGGAGATGTTGTAGGGGAAGTTTCCGATTACCTTCACACCCTCGGGGAAATACTCCGCAAGGTCCATCTTGAGGAAGTCACCCTCTCGCAAACGAGGCGTAAAATCGGGATAGTGGGCGTGAAGATAGGCGATACTCTCGGTATCGATATCCACACCATAGGTGACAATATCGTCGCGCTTAAGCAGATATTGTGTCAACACACCCATTCCGCAACCCACCTCCAACACCTTATCGGGTTGCTCGGTGGTTCCGCCCGAGAGCGAGTTGCAGATTTTCTGCGCTATATTTAGGTCGGTCAAGAAGTGCTGACCGAGTGCTTTTTTTGCTCTAACTTGTTCCATTACTGCAAAGATAGCGATTATTTATCAATTTCTGTCGAAAGAGCCTTAGCAATTACTTGATGCATGTCGTAATACTTGTAGTCGGCCAATCGACCGCCAAAGAGATACTTCGTCTCGGCATCGGCAAGGGCGCGATACTTGGCATAGAGAGAGGTGTTGCGCTCGTTGTTTACCGGGTAGTATGGCTCGGCACCTTCGTGCCACTCCATTGGGTATTCGTGAGTAATAACGGTATGGTCAGTTCCCCTATCATCGAAGTGCTTATGCTCGATAATGCGTGTGAAAGGGGTTTCGCGGTCGGTGTAGTTGACCACCGCAGCACCCTGATAGTCGGCTTGCGGGAGTTGTTGCTCCTCGAAGTGAAGAGAGCGATAGTCCAACTTGCCAAAGCGGTAGTTGTAGAAGCGGTCAAGTTCACCCGTATAGAGCACCTTTTCGGCCATAGCATCGAACTCAGCGCGATGGTCGAAATAGTCGGTATCGAGGCGCACCTCAACACTCTCCAACAACCCATCAATCAAAGGGTTATAACCACCGACAGGGATTCCTTGATAGGTGTCGTTGAAGTAGTTGTTGTTACGCTCGAAGCGGAGCGGTAGTCGGCGAATAATCCACGCCGGCAACTCTCGACACTCTCTACCCCACTGCTTCTCGGTGTAGCCCTTGATTAGTTTTTCGTAGATATCTGCCCCCACCAGCGACAACGCCTGCTCCTCGAGGTTTTGAGGCTCGCGGTCGAGGTGGAGTCGTTGCTCCTCAATCTTTGCCTGAGCCTCCTCGGCACTCTTCACTCCCCACAACGCATCGAAGGTGTTGAGGTTGAATGGCAGAGGATAGATTTCGCCCTTATAGTTGGCGAGTGGCGAGTGGACAAATGGTTTGAATTTCACAAATTGATTTACGAAGTCCCATACCTCTTTGTTCGATGTGTGGAAGATATGCGCACCGTACTTGTGGACAAAGATACCGCCCTGCTCCTCGCAATAGCAGTTTCCACCTGTATGGCTACGACGGTCGACGACAAGCACCCGCTTACCCGCCTTGTGGGCACGATAGGCAGCTACAGCACCATACAGCCCGGCACCGACAACAAGTAAATCATATTTGAATGCAGAATTCAAAATGCAAAATTCAAAATTATACTTTTAGCTTTTAGCCATTGGCCATTAGCTTTTTTAATAATCGTCATTCCGAGCGAATGAAATGAGCGTGGGAATCTCCCTTATTGTTATTAAAGAAAAAGCGGGAGATTGCCACGAGCCTAGTGGCTCTCGCAATGACGGAATGTTTTTCTATTTGCAAATTTAGCAATTTTTCGCCACTAAAAAAGAACTACGATACAAAATGTTAAAAATCGTAAATGATGAGATTATTTCTACACAAACACCCAACACTAAAAAGTTCTATAGTACAAAACCTAAAAATCGTCAATGATGAGACTATTTTTGTGCGAAGCAAGGGAGCGGAAGCGGAGCATACTCAAGGGTATGTGAGCATTCCGCTATCCGCAGATTCGTGCAAAAAGAACTCATCAGAACGATTTTTATATCTGTTTGCGTAATCGCGCCACCGGTATCTCAAGCATCTCGCGATACTTGGCAACGGTGCGGCGGGCTATGCGATAGCCCTTGTCGTTGAGAATATTCATCAGTTGCTCGTCGGTGAGAGGGTCACGCTTGTTCTCGCTATCGATGGCCTCTTGAAGGATATTCTTCACCTCGTAGCTCGAAACCTCCTCGCCACTCTGCGTTTGCATAGCCTCGGAGAATAGCGACTTCAGCAAGATGATACCAAACTGCGTCTGAACATACTTACTATTAACCACGCGCGAGATGGTGGAGACATCAAGACCCGTGCGGTCGGCTATATCCTTGAGAATCATCGGGCGCAGCTTGCTGCGGTCGCCATCACGGAAATATTCGCGCTGATAGTCGAGGATGGTCTGCATAGTACGCATCAGGGTGTCGTGACGCTGTTTTATCGCCGACATAAACCACTTTGCCGAGTCGATCTTATTCTTTATAAATTGTATCGCCTCCTTGTCGCTCTCGCTCTTTTCGCCCTTGGCAGCAGCCATCTCGCGAATCATATCGACATAGTGGCGGTTGAGTCGCAACTCGGGGATATTGTAGGAGTTGAGCGAAAGGTCGAACTGACCATCGTGGTAGTCGAGGATAAAGTCGGGTATGATGTAGGGTGCAGCCTCTACCCCACCCTCCGAAAAGAGGTTGCCCGGCTTGGGTGAGAGGTGCTGAATCTCCTGAACCGCAGCACGGAACTCATCTACAGTAACCGCAAGGCGCGACATCAGACGCTCGTAGTGCTTCTTGACAAAATCCTCGAAGTGATCCTCGAGGATGCGATGTGCAAGTTGCTTCTCGGGTGTGTCGAGCGGTTGCGACTCCATCTGCAGAAGGAGCGACTCACGCAAATCACGCGCACCAACACCCACAGGCTCGAGGCGTTGAATTATCGAGAGTAGATATTCGAGTTCATCGGTCGATGTCTCGATATTGAGCGAAAAGGCAATATCGTCGCACAACGACTCGAGGTCACGACGCAGGTAGCCATCGCTATCGATGCTACCCACCAAATAGATGGCCAGCTGTCGCTCTTCCTCCGAGAGGGTACGATAACCGAGCTGCTCGATGAGCGACTCCTGCAGAGAGCGACCACCCGAAATCTGGACATTTCGTGGCTGATCATCCTTGGAGTAGTGGTTGAGTCGGCTCTTGTACGACGGAGTCTCATCCTCGCGGATATACTCCTCGACCGATATCTGCTGGGGTTCCTCATCGCTCTCGGTGCGCTCCTCCTCAAGCACAACATTCTCCTCGATCTCCTCCTTGATGCGCTGTTCGAGCATAACGGTAGGCAGCTCCAGAAGCTTTATCATCTGGATCTGTTGTGGAGAGAGTTTCTGCTGTTGAACGAGCAGTTGTGCGTTTGATAATCTCATAGCGGTAACAAAAGTCGAACTGCAACAAATTACCGGAACTTCATTTATAAACGGAAAACGGAGAGCGGAAAACGGAAAACCACTCTACCCCTCTCCGAATATTGCTTAATACATCTCCTCGAAAATTGCTTATGATGAGATTATCACAACAATTTTCTGCAACTCAAAAATCGGAGATGATTAGATTATTTTTGTGCGAGACAAGGTAGCAAGAGCGGAGCATACTTTGGCGTATGTGAGCATCTTGCTGTCCGCAGTTTCGTGCAAAAAGAACTAATCAGAACGATTTTTAGAATTCCGCATTTTTAGGTGTACGCGGGAACGGAATCACATCGCGAATATTGCTCATACCTGTTACGAAGAGCAAGAGACGCTCGAAACCGAGACCAAAACCCGAGTGAGGTGCTGAGCCCCAACGACGAGTGTCGAGGTACCACCACATATCCTTCTCAGGAATACCGAGCTCCTGAATGCGTGCAGATAGCTTGCCATAGTCTGCCTCACGCTCCGATCCGCCTATAATCTCGCCGATTTTTGGGAAGAGGACATCCATAGCGCGAACGGTCTTGCCATCCTCGTTCTGCTTCATATAGAAGGCCTTGATATCCTTTGGATAGTTGATAAGGATTACAGGCTTGCGGAAGTGCTCCTCCACGAGGTAACGCTCGTGCTCCGACTGAAGGTCGCAGCCCCACTCGCAAGGGAACTCGAACTTCTTGCCCGAAGCCTTCAAAATCTCGATACCCTGGGTGTAGTCGAGACGAACGAAGTCATTTGCAAGGACAAAGTTGAGTCGCTCGAGCAACTCGTTATCCCACATCTTGTTCATAAACTCGAGGTCCTCCTTGCAGTTGTCGAGGGCGTAGCCGATAAGGTACTTGAGGAAATCCTCAGCCATATCCATATTGTCCTGAAGGTCGTAGAATGCAACCTCAGGCTCAATCATCCAGAACTCTGCCAAGTGGCGTGGAGTATTTGAATTCTCGGCACGGAAGGTAGGGCCGAAGGTGTAGATCTGGCCCATCGACAAAGCACCAAGCTCACCCTCGAGCTGACCCGACACGGTGAGGCTACAAGGCTTGCCGAAGAAGTCCTGCGCGAAGTCGATAGCACCCTCCTCGGTACGAGGAAGCTCGTTCAAGTCGAGAGTTGTAACCTGGAACATCTCGCCTGCACCCTCGCAGTCCGAAGCGGTGATGAGTGGAGTGTGCAAGTAGTAGAAGCCCTTGTCGTTGAAGTACTTGTGAATTGCGAATGCCATAGCGTGGCGGATACGCAAGATTGCACCGAAGGTATTGGTACGAGGGCGCAAATATGCGATATCACGAAGGAACTCCAACGAGTGACCCTTCTTCTGCAACGGATAGGTTGCAGGGTCGGCAGTGCCGTAAACCTCGATTGCCTCAGCCTGTACCTCAACACCCTGACCTGCGCCAAGCGACTCGACGAGAGTACCCTCAACAGCCACACAAGCACCTGTGGTGATAGGCTTGAGCTCCTCCTCCGAGATCTTCGAGAGGTCGGCTACAATCTGGATATTTGCAACACACGAACCATCGTTCAATGCCAAGAAGGCCACATTCTTGTTTCCGCGCTTTGTACGCACCCAACCCTTGACGGTAACCTTTGCACCGTAGTCGGTCGATTTCAACAATTGAGCAATTCTCATATCTGTATAGTTTTTTTTGTATTTTCGTTTCTAACTCACAAAGGTAACTATTTTTTCGGGATAATGCTATTTCATAGCAAATAATTTGTTATATTTGTGATAAGTTACTCTAAAACGAAGATTATGAGGCGTATTTTAGTTGTTATATTGCTACTATGTCATAGTTTTTTAATCTCTGCCCAAACACCGCGCGAAGCGTTGAGACAACTCTACAAAGCGACCAATGGCAAGCATTGGCATAGCCACGAAGGTTGGCTATCGCGCAAACCTCTTGCCGAATGGGAGGGTATAACCTGCAACGACAAGGGCGAAATTATCAAAATAGAGCTCGCCGAAAATAATCTGCAAGGCAAATTACCCGATATCTTCGACGCTTTCCCATCGCTCGAACTACTCGACCTGCGTTCGAACTCAATCAGTGGAAAACTTCCGCCATCGTTGGCCCGAATGGATCAGGTACGCCGTATTGATGTCAGAGGCAACAGGCTTGCTATCACCACCCTATATGTACCACGCGAGAGTATCGACAAGGTCGCTCGCTCTATAATTTGTTATCCGCAGCAGGAGGCGTACCACGATTTTCGACTCTTCGTGGATTGCAATATCGACAAAACAGCTCCGCAAGGTTACCGTCCAGACGGCTACTGCCGCATCTACCAAAAGGCGACCGAGGGTGCGGGTATCGATATCTTCATCGTTGGCGATGGTTATGACAAAGCAGAACACGCCGTAGGGGGCACTGCCGACTATTGGTTAGAGCGCGCCGCCGAGGCGATATTCGAGATTGAGCCATACAAAAAGCTGCGCTCGCTATTCAATGTATATATCATCTACGCCTACTCGCCGGAGCGAGGTGTGGGACTATTCGACAATGAGCGTATTTCGCGCTTTGGCTATTGGCAACGCCAACCGACCAAGATGTCAAATGCCGGATTTAACCGACAAGAGGTATTCGATCTCTGCAAGCAGGGATTGGAGAGTATCGGCAGAAAAGAGCCTCCCGCAACATTGTATGTCGAGATGGTCGTAAACTGCACAAGTACAGGCCTATACCGAGGAATGATGTACTCGCGACGAATCCGCACCGAGGAGAGTGGTGAGTATATGCTGCGAGTTGCCCTCAACCCGACACACCCAAAGAGTTTTAACCCCCTTATATGGCACGAATTCGGAGGCCATTGTTTTGGCGGAATGAGGGATGAATATGTTCCTCGCAAAGGGACACCCGAGCGACTCTTCAAGGGGAACAATCTCTCGGCAAATCTCGACACCGAGTCCGACCCAAAGCTGGTTAAGTGGGCGCAATTTATCGAAGATCCTCGCTACGCAGACGAGAAGATTGGCGTATATCGTGGCGGAGGAGCCCGCTACTCCAATGTCTATCGTGCTACCGAAACGAGCATTTTGCGACAAGGCGGCAACTCACAACTGCGCTTTAATGCCCCTTCACGCGCTGAGATTTATCGCAAAGCTATGGAGTTGGCATACCCCGGTTGGAGATTCGACTACGAGGAGTTTGTAAAGTTCGACCTCACACCAAATGCAAATTAAAAATCTATTTTTGCTACGACACAAAGGTTTTTGATTATCTTTGCAACGACAAACCATACCATATAATATGACCGCACAAGAACACGACAGAATAATCGACCTTATAAAGCGCGAAGTAGTGCTTTCGATAGGTTGCACCGAGCCTATGGCGGTGTCACTTTGCGTGGCAAAGGCTTGCGAAACACTCGGTGTAAAGCCTCAGAGAATCGAGGTGGCACTTAGTGCCAACATCTACAAAAATGCGATGGGCGTAGGCATTCCGAATAGCGGAATGACAGGTCTGCCTATTGCTGTGGCTTTGGGAGCTGTAGCGGGCCATTCGGAGTATGGCTTGGCGGTATTGCGCGATGTTACAAAGGGGGATGTCGAGCGTGCGAAATCGTTCTTGGAGCGCGTTGCGCCATCTATCTCCGTCACCGACGAGAGCGACGACATACTCTTTATCAAGGTGTGTGTCGAGGCGGGTGACGACTCTGCCGAGGTTATCATCTCGGGCACCCACACCAACTTCTCGTCGATTCGTCGCAATGGCGAGGAGGTGGCCTCGAGCGAGGCGGTCAAGAGCGTCGCTATTGAGAGCGAGGAGTTGGAGCTTTCGATGCGTAAGGTCTACGAATTTGCCACCGAGGTACCAATCGAAAATATTGAGTTCATAGGCGAGACTGCCGAGAAGAATGTGGCGGCAGCGAAGCTCTCGTTCGGAGGTAGCTATGGTCACGGATTGGGCGCGATGCTCCACAGCGGTGTGGCGAAGGATATCTTCGGCGATACCCTCTTTACCAACATCTTGGCACATACGAGCGGTGCGTGCGACGCACGAATGAGCGGCGCAATGGTGCCCATTATGAGCAACTCGGGCAGCGGCAACCAGGGCATCTCGGCAACTGTACCGGTGGCGGTATTCGCCGAGGCAAATGGCGCAGACCGCGAGAAGACACTGCGTGCATTGGCATTGAGCCATCTTACGGTCATCTACATCAAGCAGAGTTTGGGACGACTCTCGGCATTGTGCGGTTGTGTAGTGGCGGCTACGGGTTCGGCGTGCGGTATCACCTATCTGATGGGCGGAGGCTTCAACGAGGTGTCGGGCGCAGTGAAGAATATGGTTGCCAACCTTACGGGTATGATATGCGATGGCGCGAAGCCATCCTGTTCGCTGAAGGTGACAAGCGGTGTGGCTACTGCGGTGCTCTCGGCAACACTCGCAATGAATAAGCGTGTGACCACATCGTTGGAGGGCATTATCGAAAACGATGTCGACAACTGCATCCACAACCTCACCTCGATAGGTCGCACCGGAATGAGCGAAACGGACGCTTTGATTCTAAAGATAATGACATCCAAAAAGAGTTAGCAATTTGCCTAACTCTTTTTGGATGTCTATGTCTGTTACCCACCCCCTAACCCCCTCCTGTGAGGGGGAATTTTTTTTGACTTACACTAAAAAATTAAAAGGTATCGCATCGCTTGAAAGGCGATGCGATGTTTCTTTAGTTTTTCTCGAAGATATTGAATTTTCGCAATTTCGGGTTGCGGCGGTCGAGCAATAATCCTTCGATGAGGAGCAGAGACAAGGCTATCCAGAGGAGCCAATGGAACTGTTCGTTGTACTCATCGAAGGTGAGAGTGGAGCGTTCGCTCTTCTCCATCTTGGCAATCTCATCGACTATCTCGGAGAGTCCAAATTCGGCATTCGAGGCACGAATATATCCGCCCTTACCTATCTCGGTAATCTGTTGCAGGAGTTGCTCATTCAGTCGCGAAACCACCATCTCACCCTTCTCGTCCTTGATAAATTCGCCACCCACCTTGATAGGTGCGCCCTGTGGCGAGCCTATACCTATGGCAAATATGCGAATACCTCGCTCGGCGGCACGCTCGGCAGCGACGATAGCATCGTTGTCGTGAGCCTCACCATCGGTTATGAGTATCATCACTCGGCTTGCATCCTCACGCTGCGAGAAGGATAGCGAAGCTAGCTCTATGGCATCGGAGAGGAGTGTTCCCTGCACATCGACAAGTTGTGGCGAGAGTCGCTTGGTGAAGCTTCGCGCCATACGATAGTCGGTTGTGATGGGGAGTTGCACCTTCGCCTCGCCCGCAAAGACCACTACGCCTACCCTATCCTGATTGAGTTGCGTGAAGAGTTTGTCGATAGCATAGCGGGTACGATCGAGGCGGTTAGGAGTAAAATCCTCCGCCAGCATCGAGTTCGACACATCGACCACAAACATCATCTCGACACCCTCGCTCTTCTGCTCTCGGAGTCTCGCTCCGAACTGCGGACGAGCGGCGGCAAAGACCATCGCAACAAAGGCGAGCGTGAAGAGGATGAATTTGGTATGCACACGCCACGATGAGACATCACGCAACAATGAACTAACGGTCTCGATATTACCGAAACGACGCAGATTGCGTCTGCGCAGAAGGAGGATGGTCGCAAAGGCTACCACCATCAAAGGCACCAACAGAAGGAGCCACAAAAGCTGCGGATTGGCAAATCGGAACATTATGGTATGCGTTTTAGGATAATGTACTTAACTAAAAACTCCGCCACAAGCAACGCAAGGGCAATCAACAGAAATCGAAGGAACTCCTCGTTGATGTGGATGGTCTCGTAGACCTCAACCTTCGACTTCTCCATCTCGTTGATCTGGGCATAGATACTCTCGAGGGTGCGCTTGTCAGTTGCACGGAAGTAGTCACCACCCGTTATCTCGGCAATCTCCTTGAGCAGAGCCTCGTCAATCTCAACCTTGGCCTCGACCACATCGACTACTCGACCTCGCTCATCAAATACGGGGTATGGTGCAGTGCCATTGCGACCTACACCGATGGTGTAGACCTTGATGCCCATATCCTTCGCTATCTCGGCAATAGTCATTGGTGCGATATGGCCACGATTGTTCACTCCGTCGGTCAGAAGAATAACTACCTTGCTCTTTGCCTCACTCTCGCGCAGACGATTGACTGCGGTAGCCAAGCCATTACCTATGGCTGTACCATCCTCTATAACACCGCTGCGCATACGCGCGAGGAGTGTCTGCAACGACGATTGATCGGTCGTAAGTGGCGACTGCGTATAGGCCTCACCGGCAAATACCACAAGACCTATTCTATCGCCCTCGCGTGAGGCGACAAACTGTGCTGCCACCTCCTTGGCGGCGGTCAGACGATCGGGTTTGAAGTCACGGGCAAGCATCGAGCCCGAGACATCCATCGCCAACACGATATCGATACCCTCGACATTCGTCTTGACATTCTGCTCGATGGTTTGAGGTCGTGCCAATGCCACAATAATGAGTGACAACACACCCACCCTCAACACCGCAGGCAGATGGCGCAGATAGTAGCGCACTGTGCGTGGTGCCTTACGCAGGGAGTCGGTCGAGGAGATGACTATCGAGGCTCCACCCTGCAACGAGCGCCACACATAGTATGCCACCCAGAGCGGAATCACCACCAATAGCCACAATATTTTAGGATTTGCAAACTCCATATCGTTACCAATTCTTGCCACCACGAATCAATACCCCCGCCTTCTCCTTCAGCTTATCCTGGGTCTTATCCTCCTCGGCCTGAATAGCCTGCAAGAGAGCCTCCTGCTGCTCGGGCGAGATAGCACTCTGCGGCTGCTCACCACCCTGATGGTCCTGCTTACCCTGCTGATCCTGAGGTTGTTGTTGATTCTGATTATCGTTATTTTCGTTCTTCTTATCTTGATTCTGATCGTTCTTATTCTGATCGTTCTGACCATCCTGCTTATCTTGATTCTGCTCCTGATTCTGCTGGTTCTGGTCCTGATTTTGTTGCTGTTGCTGCTCTTGCTGTTGAAGCAGTCGCTTGGTAAAGGCGTAGTTGAACTTGGCATCCTCGTCATTCGGGTTGCAACGCATAGCCCTACGATAGGAGGATAGTGCCTCCTTGTACCTCTTCTGTGCAAATTGGGTATTGCCAAGGTTGTACGAAACCTCGCCACGCTCCTCCTCGCTGCGTCGCTCGTCGTTCACAATCGAGAGGAGAGTCTGCTCCGCCTTCTCATAACGCTCGGCACGATAGAGAGCCGAGGCAAGGTCGTACTTCGCCTCGAACGACGATGGATCGTGACGCAACGCCTCCTGATAGCTCTCGATACTGCGCTCAATCTTATCCTTGGCATATTGACGGTTACCTCTACGCACCCAGCCACGCTCCTTCATCTGCTGTGCCGACACCTCACCGCAAGCGAGCAACAGAAGAGCCACAACGATATATTTCGCTACACTTCTCATCGTTGTACCTCCTTCTCGTTTTTGGTTGGTTCCTCCTCGTCATCCTCGACCACCTCAACAGGCTTGGTCTCCTCGACAAAGTAGTAGGCCCTGTTATATGCCGCCTCATTCTCCTCAGCCTCGGGCATCGCCTTGGCAAACTTCACAAGGTCGGCATCACGCAACACCGCCACAATATCCATCTTCTGCTTCTGCTCAATCTCGATACCACGCAGTGCCTCGACAATCTCGTCGGTGGTCATCTCCATCGCACCCACCTCGAAACGACCCGCCAAATAGGTACGCAAGATGTCGCTCAAGCCCGAATAGTAGAGCTTGTGCTTATTGTTCTGCCACAACTTCTCGTCACGCAACTTCTCGAGTGCCTCGATAGCCACAATATGAGCCGGTGGCGGAGGTGTAGGCTTGAAAATATCGGAGAGTCGACGACCTCGCTTGTGGAGATATCGCGCCAAGAGGTAGATGGCAAGGGCCAACAATGCCGCCACCACAAGTGCTATGGCGAGATATCCGCTAAACTCCGCAAAACGGAGTTTGAGGGTCTTCTGCGGTTTGAGATCACGCACTGTGGTCATTGTCGAGTCTATCTGGAAGGTCTCGACCACAACCTTGTTGTCACGCTCGGCAACGAGAGTGTCGATGAGATTCTTATCAACATAGAGCACCTGCGCCTTGCCCAAGTGGTAGATGCCCTCGTCATAAAGAGCCATCTCGTAGCGTTTGCGCAGACGCACCCTGCGCCCCTGCTGCGATATGGTGTCGGGTGCATAGTCGTGAATCATCTCGATGCTCGGCTCCTTCACCTCCTCGCCTTCGTTCTCGTTTTGTTTGAAGTCGAAGCTCGGGAAGACTACATTCTGCATAACATCCTTCTCGACCTCGACCGTGAGTGTCACTCGGTCGCCTATCATCACCGTATCGGCCGATATAGTCGAGGTGATGGTGGGCGCCGAGGATTGTGCCACCGCCATCTGCAGAGCCAGCATAGCCGACAGATATATCAATATGTAGCGTGCAGCCTTCATCGTTTTCTGAAGAGTTTTATGAGTTCGGCAACATAGTCGGCATCGGTCGATATCTCGGCTACATCGATGCGGTTGTGAAGCAATAGTTCGCGTGTGCGATCCTCACGCTCCGCCTGCGACTTTTCGTAGTGATCACGCACCGCACGCGATGCGGTATCGACCCACACCTTGCGTCCCGTCTCGGCATCCTGCAACTCGACAATACCCACATCGGGCATCACCCTCTCGCGAGGGTCCGACACCTTCAAGGCGATGATATCGTGGCGCGACGAGGCTATCTTGAGAGCATCATCGAGCGGCTCGTCATCACGCTTCGAGTTCATAAAATCGGAGAGAAGGAAGGCTGTGCAACGCTTCTTATTCACACCCGTAAGGTAGCGCACCGCCTCCGAGATGGCTGTTCCGTTCGACTCGGGCACAAAGCCCACCAACTCACGGATAATCATCAGGATGTGGCTGCGGCCCTTCTTCGGTGGGATAAACTTCTCGACCTTGTCGGAGAAGAATATGCAACCCACCTTGTCGCCTGTTTGTGCAGCCGAGAAGGCGAGCACCGCCGCCAACTCGGTGATGATATTTTTCTTGAGGAGAGAGGTGGTACCGAACATCCGCGAGCCACTCACATCGACCATAAGCATCATTGTGAGTTCGCGCTCCTCCTCGTAAACCTTGATATGCGGTTTGCGCGAGCGAGCAGTCACATTCCAATCGATATCGCGCACATCGTCGCCGAGTCGATACTCTCGCACCTCGGCAAAGGACATACCACGCCCCTTGAATGCCGTATGGTACTTTCCTGCGAAAATTTCATTCGACAAACCTCGCGTCTTGATCTCGATTTTGCGGACGCGCTTCAGGATATCGTTTTCGTTCTGCTCCACCTATGTGCCTACCGCTATGGTACAATTACATTGTTGAGAATCTCGGTGATGATATCCTCCGAGGTGATATTCTCGGCCTCTGCCTCGTAGGTCAAGCCGATACGGTGACGCAACACATCGTGACACACCGCACGCACATCCTCCGGAATGACATAGCCGCGACGACGGATGAAGGCGTAGGCACGCGCAGCCTTTGCCAACGAGATGCTTGCTCGTGGCGAGCCTCCATAAGCAATCAGCGACTGCAACTTATCGAGGTTGTATGCTGCCGGCTCACGGGTAGCGAAGATGATGTCGACAATATACTTCTCGATCTTCTCGTCCATATAGACATCCTCAACCACCTTGCGTGCCTTGACGATATCCTCGGGCGTAATCACCTTGTTAGGCTCGGGCATACCTGCACCCGAGAGATTCATACGCACAATCTCTCGCTCCTCCTCACGCTTCGGATAGGAGATGCGGGCCTTGAGCATAAAACGGTCAACCTGTGCCTCGGGCAGTGGATAGGTACCCTCCTGCTCGAGTGGGTTCTGGGTTGCCAATACAAGGAATGGCTCGGGCAACTTGTAGGTGCTATCTCCAATGGTCACCTGACGCTCCTGCATAGCCTCCAGGAGTGCCGACTGCACCTTTGCAGGCGAACGGTTGATCTCATCTGCCAATACGAAGTTGGCAAATACAGGGCCCTTCTTCACGGTGAAATCCTCCGACTTCTGCGAGTAGATCAAAGTACCCACAACATCGGCAGGGAGCAGATCGGGTGTAAACTGAATACGCGAGAAGTCGGCATCAACCGCCTTTGCCAAGGTGGTGATTGCCAAGGTCTTTGCCAGGCCCGGTACACCCTCGAGGAGGATGTGACCATTCGACAAAAGACCAATCAAGAGCGTATCGACAAGGTGCTGCTGACCGACAATCACCTTGCCTATCTCGTTACGCAGAGTATCCACAAAGAGACTCTCACGCTCGATGCGCTCGTTCAACTCTTTGATATTGATAATATCACTCATATCTCTTAGAATTTATTTTCTGCTATATGAAACGCTGATTTTCAGAAATTATTGTGCAGCCTCCTGCTCCTGACGCAAGCGGAGGAAGCAGTGACGACATACAGGCTCGTAGGTATCCTTCTCGCCGAGCATCACCAGCTTCTCGTTCTTGGCAAGGCGGTGGGAGTGCTGCGCAGGGTTACCGCAGTGTACGCAAATAGCGTGCACCTTGTCGACATACTCGGCAATCGCCATCAATGCCGGCATCGGACCAAAAGGCTTGCCGAGGAAGTCCATATCGAGGCCCGCCACGATGACACGCACGCCACGATTGGCCAACTCACGACAGACATCGACGATGCTCTCGTCGAAGAACTGCGCCTCGTCGACACCCACAACATCGACCTCCGACGACATCAGCAGAATCTGCTGTGGCGACTCCACAGGAGTGGAACGAATCGAGGAGTGGTTGTGCGACACAACCTCATCCTCCGAATAGCGGACATCTATCTGTGGTTTGAAAATCTCTACGCGCTGATGCGCAAACTCGGCACGACGAAGGCGACGAATCAGCTCCTCGGTCTTACCCGAAAACATCGATCCGCAGACCACCTCAATCCAACCCTTTTGTGTACTATTTTCCAAAAACATCGCTTCTATTTTTTATATCTGTTGCAAAAATAGAAAAATAATTGATAATTGGCAAATGATCCGAATATCAAAAGGGTCAATCGGGATTTCCCGACTGACCCAGTATTTTCATAAAATATTTCAACCTATTCTCGCAAACTCACTATTTCGCACCACTATCTTTAGCTTTTTTTATTTCATCCTTATTATCATCGTAGGATTTTTTGATCTCCTTAAACATTGCGTTCATATCGGTCTCTTCGACAATTTCTTTTGCCATTTTTGCTCCTTCATCCTCTGTGAGTACAAATGCACCATTTGCCTTAAACAATTTTCGAAGCAAATTAATATAGATAATTGCCGCCGCGAAAACCGCCAAGTACGCAATCATTGCTTGCGCAGGAGCAACTAAAAAATTAAGACCAGGGATGAAGCCTATGATAGCTGCAGCTACAAATGCCAACAAAAGAGCACCAGCATTGGCGAGGATATTGGAAAGAACTGCAGATGCAAGCGATTTCAAAACGTTATCCTTTATTGAAATACCCAAGTCTTTATTGATTTTAGCATACATAACCCACACAGCGCCAACCGCAACAGCCGCCAAAACCAAACCTCCTGGGCCTGGAAATATAGACGCACCTACTCCAGATGCCGCAGCTGTAATAGCACAAGCCTGTATGGTATTCTGAGCTTTCTCCGCTTGATTTTCTTTAATAATACCATTGGTTTCTTCCATCAACGCTTTCAAAGCGTGCACTAATAGATGGGTGTGATTTGACATAATACAAAAAATTTTGAATGGGTTAGAGAATTTATATTTACAAAGTGCAAATCTAAAAAAAAAAAATCAAATTTGCAATATTTAACCGCAGAAAAAAGATTTTTATTCAAAAATTTCTGGTTGTTTGAATTATAAACAACGCCTATCTCCCATAAAGGAGCTCTGCTCCGCCTCCTATCAAGCACCGCAGGTGCGCCTTCCTATCTAATCCTATTATCCGCACTCAAAAAACAACCCTCCGCAGAATTTCCGCAGAGGGTTAAATCTTAAAGCCAAAAGTCTAATTACTAAAAAGCGGACACGGCACGCACATAGTGGTTGCTGTCCTTAAGGCTGCCGCCGGTGTATCCGCCATCCATATCGACAACCAACGCACAAAACTGATCATCTTCTGTTGAAGACCAATACGATTTCAAATCTCCACCTTTCATATCGAACAATGTACGTGTGCGATATATTGCCCGTAACTCTACCTTCGCCGGCAGATACCACCCTTCGCCCAAGTCGGCACACCAGGCAAAGGCGGGATATTTCGCTCTCCAACCATCAATCTGTTTAACCTTCGACATATTGTTCGCACCATCATACTTGTCATCAGCACCAATAAGTTTCTCAGAGGGATTGTCTCGATTGAATAAAGTACCGAAATTTCTATCCACTGCCCATTGAAGTTTATTTGATGACTCCGTCAGACTTACAATCTTTCCGTGCTTGCCATCGGCAGTCACCTCAAAGACTACACCATTCTTCTTGCCATCGTCGTAGTAGTCACCAACTTTGTATGTCTTGGCAGTGGCTGGTTGTGGCTTGTGAGCCAAAGGGGTATTTTGTTGCCCTCCACTCTCGACAACTGCAACCTCTGCTCCAGCCGATTCAAGAATAGACTTGGCAGATTTGGCCTCTGCGCTCGAGACACCCTCAAAAAGAGTTCCGGGTGCGTTGTCTACGAGAATTTTAGCGTCGAGAAGCGAAAAGCCTGCCATCTCCTTAACCGCCTTCACCACCATAAGTTTATTTCCACCTGCGCTCTTCAAGACAACATCGAAGAGTGGAACTTTCACAACCTTATCTTGTTTTTCGCTTGGATTACGAGTTTCTTTACTCTTTTCGGTTTTGCCAAGCAACTGCAAAACTTTGCGCACCAACTCCTTAATATGGGTCTCCTCGACCGGAATTGCATCGATGCGATTGAGCTTCAGCAGATGATAGGCAAGGGTGCTTGCAGTCGTGAGTTTGGTAATCTTGAATGGCACAATTGTTTTGTCGAACTCGATAGCAAGTGCAATCTCGTTTGCAGTATTGGGAGATTGATTCGAACTATCTGACCATATAAACACCATAGCCTTGCATCCAAAAACTGCATTGGCTATACGCTGAGCAAAGTCCTCTCCGATAGCTATATCCTCGGTATCGAAAAAGCACTCAACACCCTCTGCATCAAGTGCATCATAGACCTTTTGAGCAACCTCAGTATCCTTGCGCGAGTAGCTTATAAAAACATCGTGTGCCATAGTGGTAATTCTGAATTGATTTGTAAAGGTAGTGATTTTTTAGGATATTCTGCGATTTGGGCAAAAAGTTTTGCGAATTTCGATGAGTTTCACCAAGAGAGCCCACCCTAAAAAAGCTAATGGCCAACAACGAGGCAGATGCCGAAAGAGCCTTGCTACCTGCCACCGAGAATTTGTATAGCAAGAGCTATTTCAAGGCTTGCGAAGTATGAGAAACCGCAGCATACTTGGCGTATGTGAGCATTTCACAAACGAGGCAGATGCCGAAAGAGCCTTGCTACCTGCCACCGAGAATTTGTATAGCAAGAGCTATTTCAAGGCTTGCGAAGTATGAGAAACCGCAGCATACTTGGCGTATGTGAGGATTTCGAAGACGAGCGTAACGAAGAAAGAGCCTTGCTATACAGATTCTTTTTGTGTGATTTTTGCAATATAAAGGAAAAGTTACTATATTTGTTGTAACAAATCCAATATTAGAATGAAAAAAGTAATAGTAATAGGTAGTTCGAATACCGATATGGTGGTTTGCTCGGAGCACCTACCAAGACCTGGTGAGACAGTGTTGGGTGGCGACTTTATGATGGCTGGTGGCGGCAAGGGTGCCAACCAGGCTGTTGCAGTTGCCAAGATGGGACATCCGGTGATATTTGCTGCCGCTTTGGGCAAGGATATCTTTGGCGACGAGGCGGTGGCTCGCTACAAAGATTATGGCATCGACACCACCTACATAGTACGCAAGGATACTCCGTCGGGTGTGGCGTTGATCTTGGTCGACTCGAAGGCTCAAAACTCCATCTCGGTGGCACTCGGAGCAAATAACGAGCTCTCACTGGAGGATGTGATGCCGGCACTCGATGTTATCGAGGAGGGCGATATCGTATTGTTGCAGTTGGAGATTCCGATGGCAACCGTAGAGTCGGCCATAGCAGTGGCAGCCGAGAGGGGTGCGCGAGTGATACTCAACCCTGCACCTGCAGCAAAGGTGAGCACAGAGGCTCTCTCGAAGCTCTACCTCATAACACCAAATCAGACCGAGGCGGAGCTTCTCACAGGCATCGAGGTCGCAGACGAAGCGTCAGCTATCAAGGCTGCCGAGGCGTTATGTGCCCTTGGCGTGAAGAAGGTGGTAATCACCCTCGGTAGCGACGGAGCAATGCTCTACGAGGATGGCAAGGCGGTGACAATACCTGCACACAAGGTGAATGCAGTGGACACAACTGCTGCGGGCGATGTCTACAACGGCGCGATGTGCGCAGCATTGGCCGAGGGATTGTCGCTTGTGGAGGCACTGCAATTTGCAACAAAGGCTTCGGCTATCTCCGTATCGCGTGCGGGCGCTCAACCTTCGATACCTTCGCGTGAGGAGGTCGATAACTTCTAAATATCATTAACCTAAAAAAATAGCATTATGTTTATCATCAGTAATTACACATTGGCAGTTGTATTCTGCTTTATCACAATGTTGTGCTGGGGCTCGTGGGGCAACACCCAGAAACTCGCAGGTAAGACCTGGCGTTATGAGCTCTTCTATTGGGACTATGTGATTGGTATGGTCCTCTTCACCCTCTTGTTGGGCTTCACTATGGGTAGCATCGGCACCGAGGGTCGCTCGTTCGTTGCCGACCTCGGTCAGGCAGAGTTGGCAAGCATCGCGTGGGTAATCTTGGGCGGTGTAATCTTCAACGCATCGAACATCCTTCTCTCGGCATCGACCTCGTTGGCAGGTCTGGCGGTAGCATTCCCTCTCGGTTGCGGTTTGGCTCTCGTATTGGGCGTTATCAACAACTACCTCGAGCAGGCAAAGGGTAACCCTGTATTGCTCGGCTTGGGCGTGTTGCTCGTAGTGTTGGCAGTTGTATGCAATGGTATCGCAGCAGGTCGTGTATCGAAGGGTGGCGAGCAGAACAAGGATAGCAAGAAGGGTATCATCCTCGCTATCGTTGCCGGTGTCTTGATGTCGACCTTCTACCGCTTTGTGGTTAAGGGTATGGATATCGACAACTTCGTATCACCTGCAGAGGGTAAGTTGACCCCTTACTCGGCAATCTTCATCTTCTCGTTGGGTGTTCTCATCTCGAACTTCCTCTTCAACACCTTGGTTATGAAGCGTCCGTTCGTGGGTGAGCCGGTATCGTACAAGGAGTACTTCAAGGGATCGCTCTCGACACACCTTGTCGGTATCCTCGGTGGCGCAATCTGGTGCCTCGGTACAGCCTTCTCGTACATCGCAGCAGGCAAGGCAGGTGCCGCAGTTTCGTATGCGCTCGGCCAGGGAGCACCAATGATTGCTGCATTCTGGGGCGTATTCATCTGGAAGGAGTTCAAGGGCGCAGACAACAAGACAAATTGGCTGCTTGCACTTATGTTCGTGCTCTTCATCGCTGGCTTGGCAACCATCGTCGTCGCTGGCAACTAAGACATACCTAAGTATATTATAACAAAGGTATCAAATACCCTTCCCCTGTTTTTAGGGGGGGGGTATTTAGTTATATATCAGCCAATTACAAAGACCAACCCTAATTTATTATAACTATTAACTTTATGAAAAAACCGATTTTACTTACGATTCTGCTATGGTGTAGTTTGGTGTGGCTTTACGCTTGCAGTTCGACACCATCAGTTAATGAGAGCACAACCTCGGGCGAATTTATGCTAAAGAACGACCTTGTCGAGGTCAGCGTCGATGCCGAAGGTAACCTTGTCTCGCTCAAAAACCTCACGACGGGACACAACTATGCTACTGGAGGCTATTTGTGGCGTATGTACTACGATACTCACGGCGAACGCGAGATAGAGATTCTCGGCAGTGGACAGCATCCGAATGTCACTTGCGATGGTCAGAGCATCGTGATTGTCTACGACAAGCTTGTTGTTCGTGGCAACGAGGTAGATATGGCGTTGCGATTAACTATTACCTTGGAGGGAGATGAGGTGCGTTTCGCATCGGAGTTGGAAAATAACCTTGCGCACTCGATTGTGCGCGAGTTGCATTACCCTCTCGTTCACGGCACGAACTACCCAGCTGACCACAAACTCCTTCTCTCGACTGAGGCTGGTCGCCGCTATGACGACCCATTGAAGGCGATTATGTCGCAATCAAACAAAGTTGAGTATATGACCCCGGCGCAGATTTTCCGCCAGTTGGATTTGCACTACGGTGGCTTAGCATCGATGAACTGCTTTATGCTCTCGGGCGAGAAGCAGGGC
>JAFVOR010000008.1 GCA_017505725.1 Alistipes sp. | reverse complement strand
GTATGGCGGAATCAACAAAACCTCTGGAATCCTTGCTGCATACGAACTTGGCAAGCAGAGATATGGCGAGGCCGTTATTCGCGCTCGTTTCGAGGAGTCGGCTGTACGTCTTTTGATGAACATCTTCCGTACAGGTTTGTTTGAGAATGCATATCTCGAGCCAGTAAAGAGCCAGGCAACAGTTGGTTGCAAGGAGTTTATGGACGAGGGCTTTGCAGCACAGGTTAAGTCGGTGGTGATGTTGAAAAACCACGCTCAGACACTCCCGCTCAAGGGCCGCTTGAAGGTCTACGTTCCAAAACGTATGCAAGCTGGCGTATATAGCCGTTGGGGCAATGCTGTCAAGGGCAAGCCATACGAAGACCACGGCATCAGCCTCAACATTGTTAAGAAATACTTTGATGTAGTGGAGGATCCAAACGAGGCCGATGTAGCACTCGTATTCATTAAGGCTCCAACCGTTGGTCGTGGCTATAGCAAAGAGGATGTTGCAGCAGGTGGTAACGGATATGTTCCTATCTCGTTGCAATATAGCGATTACACTGCAAAGTATGCTCGCAAAGAGAGTCTTGCAGGTGGCGACCCTCAGGAGAGCTTCACAAATCGTACATACCTCGGTAAATCTACTATTACATATAATAAGGTAGAGATGGAGACCGTACTCGAAACTCGCAAGTTGATGGGCAAGAAGCCGGTCATCCTTGCCATCTCGGCTGAGCGTCCGATGTGCTTCCACGAGATTGAGAAGTCGGCAGATGCTATTCTTATCGGATTCGAGGTTATGAATCAGGCCTTTTTGGAGATCATCTCGGGTAAGGCAGAACCACAGGGCTTGCTTCCTGTGCAGATGCCGAAGGATATGCGCACAGTGGAAGAGAACAAGGAGGATGTGCCATTCGACCTAAAGTGTTACAAGGATGCCGATGGCAATGTCTACGACTATGCCTATGGTTTGAACTGGAGCGGTGTTATCAAGGATTGGCGCGTGGAGAAGTACGCTCCGAAGAAGAGATAAAGAATATATGAAAAAGATATTGGTAGGCGCAGTGCTGATGGCGGGACTATTCTCTGCATCGGCAGATGTCAAATGGAGTAAAAAGGACAAGGGCTCACACATCGAGATTACGCAGCAGGGTGGTCGCACACTCGGCTACAGCGTAAACTCGGGCGTGAAGATTCTGACCGTAGATGGTTTTGCATTCAAGGATCTGAACCGCAACGGTAGGCTCGACAAGTATGAGGATTGGCGACTCCCATCGGCGGAGCGTGCCAAGGATTTGGCATCGCAACTCTCGCTCGACGAGATTGCGGGACTTATGCTCTATAGTGCCCACCAAACCATTCCGGGCAACACAAACAGCCCCGAGCCTACAAAGCAGGGCCACTACAATGGTCTTGATTTCAAGAAGACACGCGGTATAGCCCCTTCGGCACTCACCGATGAGCAGAAAAAGTTTGTGGCCAAGGACAATGTGCGTCACATTCTGATTACCAGGGTGCAGAGCGCCTATGTGGCTGCCGAGTGGAACAATAACCTGCAAACCCTGTGCGAAAGCATCGGTCACGGCATACCTGCCAACAACTCCTCCGACCCTCGTCACCGAGGATCGAAGTCGGGTGATGAGTTTGATGCAGGAGGAGGTTCGCAGTCGGCGTGGCCCGCAGCACTCGGTATGGCGGCAACTCTCGACCCTGCAAATGTGAAGCGTTTTGCCGAGATTGCATCGCAGGAGTATCGTGCCTTGGGTATCACCACAGCCCTCTCGCCACAGAGCGACCTCTCGACAGAGCCTCGCTGGCGACGACTCTATATGGGCTATGGCGAGCACTCGGGACTCGTTGCCGACTGTGTACGAGCATACGCCGATGGCTTCCAGACCTCGACGGGCGATAGTTGCATCGAAGGTGCGTGGGGCAGCGAGAGCGTGAACGCTATGGCAAAACACTGGCCGGGTGGTGCTACGGGAGAAGCGGGGCGTGATGCCCACTTCGGCATCGGAAAGTATGCTGTCTACCCGGGCAACAATTTCGAAGAGCATCTCGTTCCTTTCACCAAGGGGGCCTTCGCTCTCGAGGGTGGCACAACACAGGTGGCTGCAATTATGCCATACTACACCATCTCCTACAATCAGGACCCTTCAGGCGAGAATGTAGGTAATGCGTTGAGCAAGTATATGATCAAGGAGCTCCTGCGTGGCAAGTATGGTTACGAGGGTGTCATCTGCACCGATTGGCGCGTGGCCGAGAAGTATGTAAACCACCGCTACTCGAATGGCAAGCCTTATGGTTGCGAGAAGATGGCAGTCGAGGAGGTATTCTATCGCGCCTTGATGCTCGGTGTCGACCAGTTTGGCGGTGTCAACTCTACGGTCGACATCAAGAAGGCCTACAACCTCGGAGTTGAGCGAATGGGCGAAAAGGCCATCCGTGCACGATTTGAGGAGTCGGCGGTGCGTCTGTTGCGTAACTTCTTCCGTGTGGGTTTGTTCGAGAATCCATACCTCGAGCCTCACAAGAGCCAGGCTATTGTGGGTAATCCCGACTTTATGAAGGCCGGTTTCGATGTGCAGCTCAAGTCTATCGTGATGCTCAAGAACCACAACAATACCCTTCCTCTCTCAGCCTCGACGAAGGTGTTTATCGAGAAGCGCGAGTTTGCACCACAGAGCGACTGGTGGACCGAAGCAAAGAAGGGCAAGAGCAAGATGGGCTATGGCGTGAGCATCGAGATGATGCGCAAACACTTCAACATCGTTGATAAGCCCGAAGAGGCCGACTGCGCAGTGGTATTCATCGATGGTCCAACCGTAGGTCGTGGCCACTCCAAAGCCGATGTGGAGGCGGGAGGAAACGGATATATTCCTATCTCGTTGCAGTATGGTGACTACAAGGCCACCCACGCTCGAGCAAAGAGTATTGCAGGCGGCGATATCTACGAGGATTTCACCAACCGCACCTACAAGAATAAGTGGACAACCACCGACAATAAGTACGAGATGGAGGCGGTCATTCGCGCCAAGAAGTTGATGGGCGAGCGCCCTGTTATTGTGGTTGTGCGTGCAAGACGACCACTTGTCTTGGCGGAGATTGAGCCTTATGCCGATGCCATTCTGCTCGGCTACGAGGTACAGAATCAGGCCTATGTCGAGATTATCAAGGGTAACACCGAGCCATCAGGCCTTTTGCCTATGCAGATGCCGAAGGATATGCGCACCGTCGAGAAGAACAAGGAAGATGTGGCCTTCGATCTCGAGTGTTACAAGGATGGCGACGGCAATATCTACGACTTTGCCTTTGGTCTGAACTGGAGCGGCGTGATCAAGGATTGGCGTGTGGAGAAATATGCACCAAAACAGAAAAAATAGACTATAATAGACTATAATAGACTATAAAAGATAGAAAGATGAAAAAGGAGATTAAAATCGGAATCTACGCAGTTGTGATTTTTCTGGCTGCGTGGGCAGGTATTCGTTTTTTGAGTGGAGTGGATGTGTTGGGACGCAGTCGCACCTACACTGCACACTATGCAAATGTTGATGGTCTGCAGGATGCTGCAGCGGTGACCATCAATGGCGTGAAGGTGGGACAGGTGACAAGCCTAGCTCTCAATCTCGAGAAAGGCGGTGCCGACATCACCCTCTCGGTGGATAGCAGCATCGATATTCCAACTGATTCGCGTGCAATGATGTATAGCGCAGGCCTTATGGGCGGCAAGTCTATCGAGATCAAGATTGGCTCGGCTACCGAGTATATCGAGAATGGCGGTGCAATCGAGACAGGCTCGACACCCGATATGTTCGCAACTCTCGCAAACGAGTTGGGCGACATCAAGACACAAGTCTCTACACTTATCGAAAACCTCAACAAGACCATCCTGGATGTAGATACTGTGGTGGAGAACAACTCGAAGAATATCACCTCGGCCATCGCAAGCCTCAATGCAGTAATGGCAGATTTGAACAAGTCGAACATCATCGGCAATATCGATGGTTTCTGCGCTACACTCAACCAGAATGGCGCGAAGTTGGATAGCATCGTGTCGAACCTCAATGCTGTGACCACATCGTTGAACGAGCAGGAGCTTGTTAGCAAGCTCAACAGCGCAATCACCGAGGTCAACACCCTCCTCGCAAAGGTCAACAAGGGCGAGGGTACCATTGGCAACCTCGTATCGAACGAGAAGCTCTACAAGGAGCTTGCACAGGCTTCGCAGAATCTCTCGGCTCTCTTGGCTGACTTGAAGGAGAATCCGAAGCGTTATATCAATGTGACCGTATTCGGTGGCAAGAGCTACGAGGAGAAGCAGGCCGAGAAGGCGGCACGCAAAGCAGCTAAAGAGGCAAAGCAAAAGTAACAGAGAGTGGCAAAGGGGGTAATATATCCATCGAACTTCGAGCTCAAGATAGGCTTCAACCTTATTCGTGAGCAGTGTGTTGCGTTGTGTACGATGCAGCACGCTCGCGATCTGCTCCTCAGCGAGCAGTTTTCGACCTCTCGCCGAGAGATTGAGCGTCGCCACGCCCTTGCCGAGGAGATGCGACAGATTCTCATCTCCGAGCGCGAAGCACCCACCGAGGAGTTCTACGACATAGCCGAGATTATCGACAAGACAAAGGTCGAGGGCACATTCCTGGAGGTCTCGGAGGTTGTGCAGCTGGGTAAGGCGTTGATTTCGGCTGGCGACTTTGTGCAGTTTCTCCACAAGAGCGACGAGAGCCGCTACCCTACCCTAACCGCACTTGCCAAGCCGGTCAAGGCGTTGTGGAATATCGTTGCCGACATCCGTCGCATCATCGACGACAAAGGCGTTGTGCGCGATGGAGCATCGGAGGAGTTGCGACAGATTCGTGCGCAGATTCGCCGCCACGAGGGGCAGGTATCGAAGCGATTGCAAGCCATCCTGCAGTCGGCGAAGTCGAGTGGTATAGTAGACAGCGATGCCTCGATATCTATTCGTGAGGGACGCGCCGTAATCCCCGTCTCAGCATCGAACAAGCGCAAGCTCAATGGCTTCATCCACGATGAGTCGGCTACGGGTAAGACCTTCTATGTAGAGCCTGCCGAGGTGGTGGAGTTGAACAACCTCCTCCGCGAGTTGGAGTACGAGGAGCGCAGAGAGATTGTCCGCATCCTCACAGCCTTCACCGATGTGGTACGCCTCGACATCGACGATGTGGAGCGCACCGAGTGGTTTATGGCGGTTACCGATATGGTGCGTGCCAAGGCTCGATGGGCAATCGAAAATGGCGCGGGCAAGCCCATCATCGCCGAGGATGGAAGGTTAGTATTGCAGAGAGCCAAGCACCCTCTGTTGGCGCAGTCGCTCAAGCGACACAAGCGAGTTATCATCCCGCTCGATGCAGAGTTGGACTCGAAGCGTCGCATACTCGTTATCTCAGGCCCTAATGCGGGCGGAAAGTCGGTATGTCTGAAGACCGTAGGACTCTTGCAGTATATGTTCCAATGCGGCTACCCTATCACCGCATCGGAGACAAGCGAGTTGCCCATATTCGACAAGATATATATAAATATTGGTGATGAGCAATCCATCGACAACGACCTCTCTACCTACTCGTCGCACCTTCTCAATATGAAGGCTATGGTGGCGGGTGCCGACTCGAAGACGATGGTGCTTATCGACGAGTTCGGTTCGGGTACGGAGCCTGTCATAGGCTCGGCAATAGCCGAGGCGATACTCGAGAGGCTGGTGGATAGTGGTTGCTACGGAGTGATCACCACCCACTACTCAAACATCAAATACTACGCCTCGAATCACGAAGGTGTAGCCAACGGAGCTATGATGTTCGATGTGCAGAACATCCGCCCATTGTTCCGTCTTGAGTGCGGCAAGCCGGGCAGTTCGTTTGCCATCGAGATTGCCCGCAAGATTGGTCTGCCCGAGGATATCATCGCCTCGGCAAAGGAGAAGGCGGGATCGGAGCACATCGATCTGGAGAAGCAGCTCCGCGAGGTGGCACGCGACAAGCACTACTGGGCACAGAAGCGTGAGCGCATCCGCCAGACCGACCGCAAGGTCGAGGAGATGGAGCAGACCTTGAGCGAGAAGCTCTCCTCCATACGCGAGGAGCGCAACCGCATCATCCACGAGGCAAAGGCACAGGCGAAGGAGCTTGTTGCCGAGGCAAACAGACAGATCGAAAACACCATCAAGGGTATCCGCGAGGCACAAGCCGAGAAGGAGCAGACCAAGATTCTGCGTCGCGAGTTCGAGGAGTTCCGCGAGGAGATTGAGAGCGACAACTCGGAGGCTAACGAGCGTATCGAGCGTGAGATGGAGCGACTCCGTCGTCGTCAGGAGCGTCGTCAGGAGCGCAAGAACAACCCTGCCGAGCCAAAGAAAGAGGTGGCGCAACCCGCCAAGAAGGCTCTACCTCTCGAGGTAGGAGGCAAGGTGCGAATGTTCGGTCAGAATGGCGTGGGTGTCGTAAAAGAGATTCGTGGCAAGAGGGCACAGGTGGCCTTCGGAGCCATCCTTACCACCGTCGAGACTGCACGACTGGAGGTCATCTCATCGGCGGAATTCAAGCGTATGACCCGTCCCGAGACTCCTCGCACAATAATCTCGGCAGATATCTCGCAGCGACGACTGAACTTCCGTTCGCAGATCGATATTCGTGGCGAGCGAGTAGTCGAGGCTTTGGAGAGGGTGCAAGACCTGGTTGACGATGCACTGATGGTGGGTGTAAGCTCCATAACCATTCTGCACGGCAAGGGCACAGGTGCATTGAAGGAGGAGGTGCGTCGCTACCTCCGCTCATTACCGCAGGTGGCAAGTGCAACCGACGACCACCCCGATCGTGGTGGCTCGGGCATAACAATAGTAACTTTCAAGGAGTAGATATGAATTATCGCCTTTCCGACATAGCAGCAATAGTGGGAGGTCGCCTCATAGGATGCGACTTGGAGGTGGCATCTGTTGCCACCGACAGCCGCTCCTATGCCATCACTCACGACACACTCTTTGTGGCGATGCAGGGTGTCAACCACGATGCCCACAACCACCTTTCGGAGGTGGAAGAGCGAGGGGTCAAGGCCTTTATGGTGGAGCGCGAAGTCTCTCTCTCGGAGGGATGCGGAGCGGTGATTGTCGAGAACTCACTCTCGGCTCTACAGGCGTTGGCTACCCACCATCGCAACCATTTCGAAGGCAAGGTTGTGGCAATCACCGGCTCGAATGGAAAGACCACCATCAAGGAGTGGATTGCACAATGTGCACCTCTCGATGCCAGGATTTTCCGCTCGCCACGCAGCTACAACTCGCAACTCGGCGTAGCGCTCTCACTCCTGATGCTCGAGAACAGCTACGATGTGGCCATTATCGAGGCGGGCATTTCGCAGAAGGGCGAGATGGAGCGTCTCGAGCAGATGATTTCGCCCGATATGGTCATCTTCAGCTCGATTGGCGATGCCCACGCACAAGGATTCGCCTCCGTAGAGGAGAAGATTGACGAGAAACTTATTTTGGCTCGCAGAGCAACAACCATAATATACCACTCGGCATACTCGGCTTTGGCTGAGGCTATCAAGGTTCAATATAGCAACCGCAGAGTGATAGACGCAGCTAATATCGAGGTGGCACAGATGGGTGACAAGGCCTCGCAACACAATGGCGAGCTGGTTGCCGCACTCTTTGCCGAGATGGGTTATCCGCAGCCCGACCTCTCGCAGTTGCAACCCGTTGCAATGCGTCTCGAGGTGAAGCAGGGCATCAGTAACTCGATTATCATCGACGACTCGTACAGTGCCGACTTGCAGTCGCTATCGATAGCTCTCGACCACCTTCGCTCGGTGGCGGGCAATCGCAAGAGGATGCTTATCCTCTCGGATATCCTGCAGAGTGGCAAGGGCGTCTACGAGGAGGTGGCTCGTATGGTAGGCAATGCCGAGATAGACCACTTTGTGGGGATCGGTGAGGCTCTCTCTTCGCATCGTGAATTGTTCGACAAGAGGAGCGCATTCTTTGGCTCGGTGGAGGAGTTGCTCGACAACCTCTCGACCATTGATATTGCCGACCACGCACTCCTCATCAAGGGCAATCGTGCCAGCCGAATGGAGCGCATCTCGCACCGCTTGGAGAGCCGCAGCCATACCACCGTATTGGAGGTTGACTTGCGTGCAATGGTGAACAACATCAACTACTTCCGTTCGCAGATAGGCTCGTCTACGCAACTTGTCGCAATGGTCAAGGCATCGAGTTATGGAGCAGGCGAGGAGGAGGTGGCACGACTGCTTCAGAAGCAGGGGGTGGCATACCTTGCAGTAGCATTTGCCGACGAGGGTGTTGCCTTGCGTGAGAGCGGCGTTACGATGCCTATCGTAGTGCTCAATGCCGACGATGCAAGCTTCGATACGATGGTGGCACACCGTCTTGAGCCAGAGATATACTCGCTCCGCTCTCTCGCCTCATTTGTAGCGGCGGTAGAGCGTGTGGGTGAGAGCAACTACCCAATACACCTGAAGATTGATAGCGGAATGCACCGCTTGGGCTTTGCCGAGAGTGACATCGAGTCGCTGAACTCGAAACTCGCAAGCGAAGCAAAGAGTGTGCGTGTAGCGTCAATTTTCACCCACCTTTGCGTAGCAGATGACGATAGTCAGGATGCCTTCTCGCACCATCAGATAGAGACTTTTGACCGCATCAGCAGCGCCATAATGGCATCGTTGCCATACCGACCTCTGCGCCACGCTGCTGCATCGGAGGCGATGTTGCGATTCGAGGAGGCTCGATTCGATATGTGCCGTCTGGGCATAGGCTTGTATGGCTTTTCGACCACAGCAAGCGAGGCATTGGAGCCTGTATCGACACTACGCACACGCATCGTGCAGATTCGCACTCTGCAGGAGGGTGAGACAATAGGATATGGCCGCAACGGAAAGGTGACCAAGCCAAGCCGCATAGCTACCATCCCCGTAGGTTATGCCGACGGTCTGAATCGTCGCCTCGGCAATGGCGCGTGGGAGATGATTGTGGGAGGCAAGAGGGCCAAGACCATCGGCAACATCTGTATGGATAGTTGTATGATTGACATCACGGATATCGAAGGTGTCGAGGAGGGCGACGTTGTGACCATCTTCTCCGCAACAAAGGGCAACACCGCAGCCGATATGGCTACGGTGCTCGGCACAATACCATACGAGGTGCTCACCTCGGTGGCAAAACGAGTGAAACGAATTTACATCAACGAATAGAATGACAGGCACTCTCTATCTTATACCTTGTCCCATCTCGGAGGATACCCTACCCTACGATGTTACGCCCGAGGCAAATCGTGCGGTGATAACATCGCTCGACTACTTCATAGTGGAGAATCTCCGCTCGGCTCGTCGCTTCTTGTCGAAGGCTGGATTGTCGGGACAGATTGATGCGCTGGAGTTCGATGAGTTGAGCGAGCACACCACCTCGCCACGCGATGTGGAGCGTATGGTGGCAAAGATCAAGGCAGGTCGCTCGGCAGGCGTAATCTCGGAGGCGGGTGTTCCCGCTGTAGCAGACCCCGGTCAGCTTGTTGTCGAGGCGTGCCACCGTGCGGGCATTCGTGTAGTGCCACTGGTGGGCCCATCATCGATTATTATGGCGGTGATGGCATCGGGATTGAGCGGACAGTCTTTTGCCTTCAATGGCTATCTCCCCGTCAAGGAGCCCGACCGCACACGCGCAATCAAACGATTGGAGAGTCGAGCTACGGGCGAGCACCAGTCGCAACTCTTTATCGAAGCACCCTACCGCAACACCAAGTTGGCAGAGCAGATTCTCGCCTCGTGCGGTGCGCAGACTCGCCTCTGCATAGCGTGCGACATCACCTCCAACAATGAGTATATCCGTACAGCTACGATTGCCGAGTGGCGCAAGATGGGTTTGCCCGACATCAACAAGCGACCTACGATTTTCATTATTGGATAGCATACTAAAAATACTAATATGAAACGCATACTCACTCTTCTTATTCTGTTATCTGCAACCATCTCGCTCTCTGCAGCATCGCGTCAAGTTATCGATAGCGGTTGGGAATTCAAGGGGGCTCGATACTTTAATTGGCACCCTGCGACAGTTCCGGGATGTGTGCACACAGACCTTATGGCTATCGGACAGCTCGAAGATCCATTTGTGATGATGAACGAGAAGGCTGCACAATGGGTAGATAAGGAGGATTGGCTCTATCGCACACGCTTTGATGTGGATGCTGCGCTGATGGCAGAGAGCAATATCGAAATACTCTTCTACGGGCTTGACACCTTTGCATCCGTAACACTCAATGGCACACAGATACTCACGACAGACAATATGTTCCGTCTGTGGTCTGCCGATGTGAAAAAACTACTCAAAACGAAAGATAATCTTCTCGAAATTTGTTTCCACTCGCCCATCGCTCGCGGCATAGAGCTGTGGGATAAGTCGATGGCAGCAACGGGCATATACTATCGTTGTCAGAACGACCAATCGAAGACAGGAGGTATAGGCAACAAGCGTGTAAGCGTATTCGTTCGCAAAGCTGCTTACCATTTCGGATGGGATTGGGGGCCTCGACTTGTAACCTCCGGCATAAGTGGAGATGTGGTACTCTCGGGATGGAGCGATGTAAAGATGGAGAATCCGCACTACCGTACCCTTGCTCTTGAGAAGGGGCGTGCGAAGATGCGCTACGAATCCGACATCACAGCCGAGCGCGATATGAATTGTCGTCTTGTCATTAAGGATGGCACAAAGATACTCTCATCTAAAGAGATAGCCCTAAAGCGCGGTGCAAACAGCATATCGGCAGAATGGACATTGAAAAATCCGAAACTTTGGTGGTGCAACGGAGTGGGCGAACCACACCTTTACAAGTGGCAAGCAGAGATTGTCTGCAACAATCGCACCATCGCATTGCAGAACTCGATGGTCGGTGTACGCACCTTTGCCATAGAGGAGAAGCCCGACGAGAATGGAGCAACTTTCCGCTTTGTACTCAACGGCAGACCAATATTCTCGAAAGGTACAAACTACATACCTCAAGACCTCTTTACACACAGAGTCTCCGATGAGCGATATGAGAAGTTGCTCACCGCTGCTGTCGAGGCAAATATGAATACCATCCGCGTGTGGGGTGGAGGAATCTATGAGCGTGAGCGATTCTATGAGATATGCGATAGACTCGGTCTGCTCGTGTGGCAGGACTTTATGTTCTCCTGTTCATTATACCCTGCAGAGGGTGAGCTGCTGGAGAACATCAAGCACGAAGCCGAATATCAGGTACACCGTCTGCGCCAGCATCCATCAGTAGTATTGTGGTGCGGTAACAACGAGTGCGAGGATAACTACTACCATATGCGCAAAAACAAGAAGAAGCAGCATACGCCCGAGCAGATTGAGTATGCCGGCAAACAATTCCGCTTACAGTACAATACTATCGGTGAGGTGTGTGCTAAGTTGTCGCCCGACCTCCCTTATCGAGTAAGTTCGCCATTCTCAGGTGAATATTTCGTAAAACCAAATGGCACGAAGGGAGATTTTCACTTTTGGAGCGTGTGGGGAGGCAGATATGGTCTCGATGGATTTATGCGCAAGCGCGCCCGCTTCTTCAGCGAATATGGTTATCAGAGTTATCCGTTCTACGAGACCATTGCCAAGTTCATCCCTCGCGAGGAGGATCGTCACACAATGCACGACGCAATGCTTTGGCACCAAAAGGCTGCAAAACCATTGAGTGCAGATAGCCGTCTCAAACGATACATTGCACAATACTACCCTGCAGCCACTACACTCAAAGATACACTCTACGTGTCGCGCATTCTTCAAGGCGATGCCTTCAAGATGGCAATCGAAGCACACCGTCGCGACAAGGGCTATTGCTGGGGCTCGCTACTTTGGAAGTTGAACGATTGTTGGCCGGTTACATCATCAACCGCTATCGACTACTACGGAAATTGGAAGCCAATGCACTACGCAACGCGACGCGCATTCGAGAACTTTATCATCTCGCCTTATGTGCTGGATGGAAAAGTTGGCGTTACACTCGTATCCGACGAGATGAAACGCCGTGACGGACAGGCGACAATCGAGGTTATAGACTTTGATGGCAATTGTCTATACAGCAAGTCGTTTGCAGCCAGCGCACAGGAGAATAGTGCGACACCAATATTCAACGCTACGGTTACCGAACTACTCCGCAACCCTGCCGATACAACCCGTTGTTATCTCCACGCGCGTTTCGAGAGTAAGAGCGGCGAGGTCTATAATAACAACACACTCTTCGCACTAAACAAACATCTGCAACTACCACAGGCCAATATCAAACATACGATCAAGGCAGTGGGCACAAACCGATACGAAGTTACCGTTTCGACGGATAAGTTTGTCCGCGCCTTGGAGTTGCACGCCACCGACAATGGGGATTTGTTGCACTTCTCGGATAATTGGTTTGATTTGGCGGCCGGCGAGAGTCGCACAGTGAGCGTTTCCACAAAACTCTCGCTCGAAGAGCTCCGCAAGGCGCTAAGCTTTAGAGCTATGCACAATGTTGGCAAATAATAGATTGCGGAGAAGGCCGATTCGATTGCCGAGTGGCGCAAGATGGGTTTGCCCGACATCAACAAGCGACCTACGATATTTATCTTGGGAGAATAATTTTGAGATAAGAATTAACCTTTTATAGAATTTGATATCTATATAAATAGATAAACAATAGCACTATGGAGCAGAAGAGACCACTTATTATTTCAGGCCCGTGCAGTGCCGAAAGTCGAGAGCAGGTGCTTTCGACAGCCCAGGCACTTGCCGCTACAGGTAAGGTTGATGTCTTGCGTGCCGGCATCTGGAAGCCACGCACCAAGCCCGGTAACTTCGAGGGCTATGGCATAACGGCTCTACCTTGGTTGGCCGAGGCACGAGAGATCACAGGTTTGCCTATCACGACAGAGGTGGCTAACGCAAAACACGTGGAGGATGCCTCGAAATTCGACTTGGATATGTTCTGGGTGGGTGCACGCACTGTGTCGAATCCGTTTTCGATGCAGGAGGTGGCCGAGGCGTTGCGTGGCACTGATAAGATGGTCTATGTGAAAAACCCCGTAAGTGCCGACATCGACCTTTGGGTGGGTGGCGTAGAGCGACTTATGGCTTGTGGAATAAAGAACATAGGTCTGATTCACCGCGGCTTCTCGGGATATGGAGCGGGTGATTTGCGTAATGCTCCGATGTGGCATCTTGCACTCGAGATGCGTCGTCGTATGCCCGATCTCCCTATGATTTGCGATCCATCGCATATCTGTGGCAACCGTCAGTACATTCAGGACATTGCACAGCAAGCTGCCGATTTGGGCTACGATGGTTTTATGATTGAGAGCCACATCTGCCCTGAGAAGGCACTGAGCGACTCGAAGCAGCAGCTCACACCCGAGGATTTCGCAAAGGTTATCGAGAACATCAAGTGGCGTGCCGAGAAGTCGGATTCAGAGTCGTTCCAGAATGCTATTCTCGGTTTGCGAGAGCAGATCGACTCGTTGGACCGCCAGATTCTGCAACTTATAGCTCAGCGAATGAATGTAGCAGAGAAGATAGGTCGCATCAAGCGCGAGAACAATGTGCGCATCTTGCAGACAATACGCTGGGAGAGCATTGCCGAACGCACCCTGGCACGAAGCGCCTCGCTCGGATTGAGTGTAGAGTTCCTGCAAACCTTGCTTGATGCAATACACGTCGAAAGCATCAACCATCAGAATAAAATAATGAAGGAGTAGCGGTTGCTACTCCTTCACTTTTTCTACACCGAAGGTGCGACTATTTTGTAGCCGACTCGAGGCGCTTCATCATAACGAACATAAACAACGCCGAGAGGAGGCACAATACGATGAACACCGACCATACGACGGTGAGGCTGATGCCACCCCAAAGGAGACCACCAACTGCTACGAGCATATTACCGATAGCGGTAGCCACAAACCAGCCACCCATCATCATACCCTTGTACTTTGGAGGAGCAACCTTCGATACGAACGAGATACCCATTGGCGAGAGCAACAACTCGGCAAATGACAAGACGAGGTAGGTCAAGATGAGCCAGTTTGCCGATGCGAGAGGTACCTCTGCGCCAGCCTTAACAGCCTCTGCCTGCTCGTTTGGAGTGAGCAAGCCCTGCGAACCAACTGCCATAATTGCAAAACCGATAGCAGCAACGAGCATACCGTAAGCAATCTTACGAGGTGCTGAAGGCTCCTTGCCACGCTTTGCAAGCGCACCGAAGATAGCCAACGATACAGGAGTCAAAGCCACAACATAGAATGGGTTGAACTGCTGGAAGATTGGAGCGTTAACAGCAACCTGCGCATCACCTACATTCATACCCTTGTAGATGAGGTAGCCAACCGATGCAACCAAAACCGCACCCGAGATCAACTTACCCTTCGAACCCTCGCTCTGGAACAACGAGAATGCAGCGTAGACAGCTACGATAACAACCACCAAGTTCCAAACGCTGAATGCCATACTCTGCAAACCGAATGCCTCCTTAACGGTGAACTCGTCAGCGAAGAATGTGAGTGTAAGACCATTCTGGTGGAATGCCATCCAGAAGAAGATAACTACTGCGAATACGAGGCAGAGAGCCACGATACGAGCCTTGGTCTCGGCAGGTGTGAGGTTATCCTCAACAACTGCAGCTGCGCCCTTGTCGCCCTTCTTGCCACCCTCGACGTGACGATACCACTGACGACAAGCGAAGTAGATAGCCATCGAGATAATCAACGCCACACAAGCAACTGCAAACGAGAAGTGGTAAGCGTCGTTGCCCGAGAAACCGAGGCTATTCTCTGCCCAATTCTTGATAGCCACAGCAGCGGTTGGAGCAAACAATGCACCGATGTTGATGGCCATATAGAACAACGAGAATGCCGAGTCGCGCTTGTCAGCATACTGTGGGTCATCGTAGAGGTTACCCACCATAACCTGCAAGTTACCCTTGAACAAACCTGTACCGATAGAGATGAAGAGCAATGCACCGAGCATAGCAATCATCGCAACGGTGTCGCCACCGAGAGGCAACGAGAGGAGGAGGTAGCCGATAAACATAATCGAGATACCCGTGGTAACCATCTTGCCATAACCGAACTTGTCAGCCAAGATACCACCGAAGAGTGGCATAAAGTAGACAAGGCCGAGGAAGGTGCTGTAGATGATACTTGCTACACCTGCGTCGAGACCGAAGTTCGCACGAAGGAACAAGGCAAATACAGCCAACATTGTGTAGTAGCCAAAACGCTCACCTGTGTTTGCGAGAGCCAAGGCATAAAGGGCTTTTGGATGTCCTTTGAACATAATAATTAAAGTTTTAGTTAATAAATAAAGTTTCCTTATTATTGCTTTTAGCCATTAGCCATTGGCCATTGGCTTTCCAATTAGGCGCAAAGATAACGAAATTTTTTAATTTATCTTGTATACACCCTAACGAAGTAATCCGCACCCTATTGCAGTTTCAACTCCGAACGCTTAATCAAGAGGATTGGAGCGTCCCACAATGGAAGACCTGCACAGCGGAGATTACCAGCACCATTTGCACCCTCGGCAATATCCACCTCGTTTGCACCGCGAGTAATTACCGACGAGAGGTCGTGGACAAAACCTGTGATTGGCTCAACATATACCATATCCTCCACCGCAAAGTTGTGAAGTATGATGCTTACATTATCCTTATCAAGGGTATTGGTTGGTACAAGATCGCTAAACCACAACATTGCACCTACAACTTCGCCGCTCTTGTTGGCAAGACCTACGCTCTGAATCTCGCGATTATGGAAGGCTGTGTGCTTGAGTTCGAAAGGCTGAATACCATCGTGGAGAAGGCGTGTAAAGTGCTGCACAGCGTAATATGAAGGACGCTTGTATTGCGGCTCGTGCATAAGGTTTACACGCACAAGACCAAATGACTGCTGCATATAAGGGTATTGCAAATCGACAAGCGAGAATATCGACGAAGGGATATTCATCGCGAAGTCGTTTGCCATACGGCGTAAATCCCACTTTGCTTGCTTATACTCGTCCCACTCGTTATATTTCATCGCACTGCCAAACTCGTATGTAGAAGGGCAACCACTCTCGCCCTGCACCACATCTAAATCCTTGCTGTAGCTGCGCACCATATTACGGAAGGCGATAATTGACGATGTGGAGTTGTCGGGGTTAGGGTAGTAGGCGTGGAACGAAACCTTGTCAATAAGGTGCAGCTTATTACGCTCCTTCAAGATATCCAATACACCCTTTGCAAAGTTAATGTTCGGCGAAGCCAAGCCAAGTGCCAAGATTGTAGCCTTTGGATTCTCCTCTCGAATAACCTCTGCGGTGTTGATGACCAACTCTGCAAGAAGCTCTGGGGTATTTGCCTTTTGACCGTCAGGCTCATTCCATACCTCGTATGTCATCACCTTGTCGCCATAATGACGCACCGTAGCACGAACATAGTTGCGCCAAGCCTTCATTGTTGGCTCATCACTCCAAATAGCCGATTTGAGCGAAATGCCTCCATTACAGTAGAGCGGATTTCCATAGCTAAGACTGAGCCAAGGTTTTACTCCTTGCGCGATAACGCCATCAACAATCTCGTCGAGCCACTTGAAGTCGTAGACACCCTTTTTCTGCTCGCATCGCGCCCAACCACTCTGCAAACGCGCTCTTCCCACTCCGAGAGGGCCGAGATACTCCTTGTATTCCGAGAAGGTAGCATAATTTCTATCAAGACCTTCGGTACCCACCGACCAACGGATGCGCGTATTGTTATCGGCATCCGAAACATCTATCTGACCAATCTTTGAGAGCTGTGTGCAATGCACCTTTATCTTGTTGTAAATAGGCTCTGGGTGCTTTGTCTTGGGTGCAACATAGGCAAACGCCATCGGTGCGACAAACGCCGAGAATAGAAGCGTCATTAAAATTTTCTTCATAAGTAGTGTAATTTATTTATGGTTTTTATTTAGTACATTCGTTCACCAAGTATATAATCGAGCGATATGGCACTCCCGAATTGGTTGTTAAACCAATCTCGCAAGTACGCGAATTGGAGTAGCCGACCTCGATGCCGTTCTTCTCGATTTGCTCGCGCAACTTTCGCAGAGCGTAGGCGTTCAACTCAGGGTGGGACATTCCCTTGTCGCCCGCAAAACCGCAACAGCCAACACCCTCGGGCAGAAGGACTTTCGACGAGCAGAGATTTGCCAAACCCACAACAGCCTCCTCGATACCCATCTTGCGAGTCGAACAGGTGAGGTGGATGGCAATAGGGGTGTCGCCCTGCTTGAACTCCAATCTGTCGCGCATCTTCTTCCAGACAAACTCGGCCGAGTCGTAGAGGTGTAATTTTGAAATTTTCTCCTTCATTCGGTACAGGCAAGGACTCTGGTCGCAGACCACATCGTACTTACCCTGCTCCGAAGCCTCCCACAGAGCATCCTCCAATTCACGGAGCTTCTTATCGGCCAACTCGGGCATACCCTTGCTCTCCCAGATAGTTCCACAGCAGAGGCTATCCATAGCCTTCGGCAGAATAACTTCGTAGCCCGCCTTCTCGAACAAGGCCATCATCTCCTCGACCAAAGGTCGCAGGTGGCGCGACTTTTTATCCACACCCATCGTCTGATTTATACAACTTGGGAAGTATACCACCTTATCTTTATGCTCCGAGCGCACCACCTTGCCCTCCTTGAAGCGGTAATTCTTTGGCAATGACGGAGTCCACAACGGCATCTTCAACCCCTTGTGCAGCCCCTTGCCTATTGCCGACATAGCCTTTGAGCCGAGAACAGAGTGTGCCACATCTGCCACCGCCAACACGCCTCGCAAAGCACCCTTCACACCAGCGAAATGGTTTGCAACAAATCCACCAACCCTATTGCCCATCGCACCCATCTCGAGTCGACGCAGCTCGTGCGTAAGGTGCGAAATATTGATACCCATAGGGCACGATTTCGAACACAATCCATCGCCTGCGCAGGTATCGTTTCCGTAGTGGGTATAGCCCTTTTTGAGCAGAGCCAAACGCTCCGCATCCTCGCCCGAAGCCTCCAAACGTGCTATTTCGCGTTGCAAGACCATTCGTGTTCGCGACGAAAGAGTGTATCCGCACGAGACGCAATTCACCTCGCAGAATCCACACTCGATACAGCGGTTGAGTTGCTTATACATCTCGCGCACCTCCTCCGAGGCATCATCGGCAGGGTGTAAGATTGGTAGCTGCTTGAAGTTTTTGAGGTAGCACTCCTTGTCATCGTTGAAGATAACCCCTGGATTGAGCAGATTTTCACCGTCGAAGGCTCGTTTCACTCGACGCATCATTTCGAAGGCCTTTGCACCCCACTCACGCTCCACAAACGGAGCCATATTGCGACCCGTTCCGTGCTCGGCCTTCAATGAGCCATCATATCGGTCAACCACCAGCTCGGCAAGCTCCTCGATCAGACGATGATAGCGAGCCACCTCCTCGGCAGTCGAAAGCGACTGATTTATAATAAAGTGGTAGTTACCTTCCAAGGCGTGGCCATAGATGCACGAATCGTCGTAACCACATCGGTCGAGCAGAGCCGACAAATCCTCGGTTGCTTGAGGCAAATCCTCGATATGGAAGGCGATATCCTCAATCATACAGGTTGTTCCCTCCTTACGCAATCCGCCCACCATAGGGAATATACCCGAGCGTACAGCCCAATATTTTGCTCGTTCCTTCTCCTCGGCAGTGAAGTGAACGCCCGTAACGGTATCGAACTTTTCGAGCTCGGCAGTAACTCTTGCGACCTTCTCGTCGATAGCCGACTGCTCCACCTCCTCCAACTCGATGAGCAGTGCGGTCAATCCCTCGCCCGTAGTGTCGCCGGCAGCGGTGAGCGAACGCTTGTCGAGCAGCTCAACAGCCGAGACACCAAGACTCTTGATAGCCACCACCGCCTCGCACGCCTCGCGGATAGTCTTGAAGTAGACCATAGCGGTGCGATGCAGAGGCAACAATGGCAAAGTACGCATCGTAACCTCGCTCACAAAACAGAGTGTACCCTCCGAGCCAACCACCGAATGAAGGATGATATCGAATGGGTCGTCATAGAGCACAAATGGCAATAGGTTCAATCCCGTCACGCACTTGATGGTATATTTGCGACGAATACGCTCGGTCAGCTCCTCATCGGCACGCACCTCATCACGAATAGCGCAAATCTCATCTATGAGCCCTTTGTGCGATGCGGCAAAGGCCTCACGACTCGCCTTGTCGGCAGTGTCGAGCACTGCTCCATCGGCAAAGACCAATCGTGCCGAGAGCAACACTCTGTCACTGTTTGCCCACACTCCGCAACACATTCCCGAGGCGTTATTCATAACGATACCGCCAACCATAGCACTCTTTATCGAGGCGGGATCGGGTCCAAACTTGCGACCATAGGGTGCAAGTATGCGATTGACCTCCGCACCCACGATGCCCGGTTGCAGGGTTATGGTCTCGCCTCCCTCGCCTACGGAGTAACGCTCCCAATGTTTGCCAGCCACAACGAGAATCGAATCGCTAATGGCCTGTCCCGACAACGATGTTCCCGCTGCACGGAAGGTTACAGGGAGATGAATCTCCGATGCCACTGCAAGCAACTGCGACACCTCTGCCTCATTCTTGGCACGCACCACCACTTGCGGAGTCAGGCGGTAGAATCCCGCATCGGTTCCCCACGCAAAGCGACGCAACTCGTCGGTGTATATTCGTTCACCATCGACAAAACGGCCAATGCGACGAACAAATTCACTATATCTTCTATCCATCGTAGTTATTTGACGGTTATAGTTTTTCTCAATCGGATATCCTCGCTCGAAGCGCCTACGCGAATCTCAAAATCGCCCGCCTCGACACTCCATTTCATATTGCAGTCGAGGAGTTCCAACTCCTCGTTGCAGAGTTCAAACACCACACGCTTGGTCTCGTTTGGCTGCAACGCCACACGCTCGAAGCCACGCAGCACCGAGTCGTAGGCCACAACGCTCGAATAGAGGTCACTGAGATAGAGTTGCACCACCTCGTCACCCTGACGAGAACCCGTATTTGTGATATCGCACGAGACACGGATATGGTTTTCGTTGCCCACCTTCTTGTGCTCCACCACAAGGTTCGAGTAGGCGAAAGTGGTGTAGCTCAATCCATAGCCGAACGGATAGAGTGCACCCTGCACACGGGTTACACCTCCGCCATTCGGGCCTTTGCGTGGTTGTGTACCGTGCGAGCCTCGCTTGAATGGGAAGTTATACTCCAACTGACCTATTGTGCGAGGTACGGTGACGGTGAGCTTTCCTCCGGGGTTGTAGTCGCCAAAGAGTGTGCGTGCTATGGCGTTGCCACCCTCAACCGACGGATGCCACGACTCGAGTATCGCAGCGACATTTCTGTCGGCCCACTCGATGGTCAGCGGACGACCATTCACCAAGACCAACACTACAGGGATACCCGTAGCGTGAAGAGCCTCGAGCAACATCTGCTGACGGCCAGGCAGATTCAACGAAGTGCGCGACTTGCTCTCGCCCACACAGTTCTTATCCTCGCCCAGAGCTACAACAATAACATCGCAACCCTCCGCCTGTTTCACAGCCTCGGCAATGGAGTTCTTCTCCCCCTCCAAGAGTGGCAACGGAACGACCTCGCTCTCGGGGAAACCCCTATCCACCGTATTGCAGCCCTTGGCGTAGCGCACCTCGATACCCTCGCCTGCCGCCTTGCGAATACCCGCCAAAATCGAGGTAGACTCCAAGCAGTTAGGGCCATAGCGGCTTATCATAAAGTTGGTCTCGTCGGCTAAAGGACCTGCTACAAGCACTCGGCGTATACGGCTCTTGTCGAGTGGAAGTGTATTGTTTGCATTCTTCAACAAGACGAGCGACTGCTGCTGAATGTCGAGCATAAAATCTCGATGTTTGTCGGCACCCACCTTTGCCACCGCCTCGTCAGCATCGGCAAACGGATGGTCGAACAATCCGAGGCGGAATTTGACACGCAACACCTCACGCACACGCTCGTCGACCACACTCATAGGCAGACGACCATCGGCAATAATCTTACGCAGAGGTGTCACATACATCTCGGGCATAGTAAAGTGTGTGCGGACATTCAGACCCGCCTCAACAACCTGACGCACCGCCTCCTCATAGGTCTCGGCAACGCAATGTTTGGAGTGGACAAACTCCACAGCCTGACTGTCGCTCACAAGGTAGCCATCGAAGCCATACTGCTTGCGCAGTAGCTCATCAAGGAGATATTTGCTTGCTGTGACGGGCACTCCGTCGTAGTCGTTGTAGCTTGTCATCACACCCATAGGCTTTGCCTCGCCAACCACACGGCGGAATGGATAGAGGTGAATCTGATGGAGTTCACGAGGTGTGATGTGGGGATCGGTGCGACAATTTCCATCACGACCACCCTTGGGTGTGCTATATGCGGCGTAGTGCTTCAGCGTAGAGGCAACACCCTGCGACTGCACACCCTTCGCCATCTCAACGCCCAGCTCCGCCACAAGCCAAGGGTCCTCGCCATAGCACTCGACAATGCGTCCCCAACGCGGATCGCGCGGAACATCGAGAATAGGGGCGTAGATGTTGTGATAGCCCAACGCCTTACCCTCGGCGCCCACAATCTCGCCGGCTTTGCGTACCAAAGCACGATTCCAAGTGGTTCCGATGCCGATAGGTGCAGGGAGTGCGGTGGCACGACTATGACATAGGCCGTGAATACCCTCGTTGGTAAACTCGGCAGGGATACCGAGGCGAGTCTCCTCGATAAACCATCGCTGAATGGTGTTCTTCGCCTCGATATGTCCTCGATAGTCGATGGTAAGGTGTGGCGAGTACTTCAGGTTGCGCTTGCTCACACCATTGAGCATCTCGTCGATATTGGCGATGCCATCCTTCCACAACGCCTGCTTCCACTGCTCGGTCGGAAGCGAATCCTTCAGCACACGACGATAGCCATAGAGGGTGACCATCTGACAACTCTTCTCCTCGACGGTCATCTGCTTCAACAGATCCTCAACACGCTCATCGACCTTGCGCTTTGGATCTTCGTAGATATCCTTGTGACCATTCTTATTGAAATCTATCCAACCCTTGTGGTAGATATTACGCGACGGCTCCGCCACAGCCACAAGGGCTGCAACCGACAAAACCGAAAGCAAAAAGAGTCTCCTCATTATAGTTGCCGTTATTTATGCCACTTGAGCACCATTGCGGTGCGTGCAGTGTTGTATATCTTGATAAAGTGGTGGGTATTATCCCACTCATCCTTGATGGTCTCGGTGAAGTGCTCCTGTCCTTTGACCTGACGGTCGAAGCCTCCGAATCGCACCTCATCGGTCGAGAGTTCGACGGTGTATTTACCTGCCCAAGGCACCTCGACACGATAGTCGGGCGAGGATTTCTCGGGGCTCCAATTGAAAACAAAGTAGAGTCCCTTATGCGAGAAAGCGAGCGTCTGATCCTCCTGATCGTGGTGCCACTTGTATGGGTAGCCATCCGACAGCACCTTGTGCTTCTTGACCACCTTGAGCATCTCCTTGTCGAAGAGTGCAAGCTGACCATAGCGAAGGAACCCGTTATCCGCCAGCGACCATTGACGACGGGCGTGGGCATAGCTCCACTCGTTGCCCTTGCGTGGGAAGTCAATCCACTCGGGATGTCCGAACTCGTTGCCCATAAAGTTGAGATAGGCGTCGCCACCTGTCGATATGGTCATCAGTCGAATCATCTTATGGAGAGCCATACCTCGCTCTACGACCAGATTCTCCGACTCCTTATTCATCGCAAAGTACATCTCCTTGTCCATCAGACGGAAGGCGATGGTCTTGTCGCCCACCATCGCCTGGTCGTGCGACTCGGCATAGGCCACCGTCTTCACCTTTGGCAGACGGTTGGTCAACACACCCCACATCTCGTCCAAGTTCCAATCCTCGTCGCGCTCATCCTCCAGCAGTCGAATCCAGAAGTCGGGAATTGCCATTCCGAGGCGGAAGTCGAAGCCGATACCGCCATCCTCGATAGCACGACACATACCCGGCATACCGCTCACATCCTCGGCTATGGTGACAGCCTCGGGGCGGAAGTCGTGGATAAGTTTATTTGCCAATGAGAGATATATCAAGGCATCACGATTTACACCCTCGTCAAAGAACTTCTCTCGGCAATCGAAATCGGTGTAGCCGTGATGGTGATATATCATCGAGGTTACACCATCGAAACGATAGCCATCGAAGTGGTACTCATCGAGCCAATACTTCACATTCGAGAGGAGGAAGTGCTCAACCTCACGCTTTCCATAGTCGAAAATCTTCGAGTCCCAATATTGCTGATAGCCCGCATCGCCCTGCTTCGAGTAGTGGTAAGGCGAGCCATCGAGCTCGTTGATACCCTCGTTGAAATTCTTGACATAGTGGGCGTGTACGATATCCATAATCACTGCGATGCCCATCTTGTGTGCCTTACGCACCAAAGATTTGAGCTCCTCGGGCGTGCCGAAGCGCGAGGATGGCGCAAAGAAGTTTGCCACGTGGTAGCCAAACGAGCCATAGTATGGGTGCTCGGCAATTGCCATCACCTGAATAGCGTTGTAGCCCGCCTTCTTTACTCGAGGCAGCACCTTGCGCTCGAACTCCTTGTAGGTGGAGATTCCCTCCTTCTCGGAGGACATTCCGATGTGAGTCTCGTAGATGAGCAGATTGCTCTTATCGACCACAAGTTTATCTTCGCCCCAATCAAATGGTTGCGGAATCCAGAACTGCGACGAGAAGTTCTTCGTTTCGTCATCCTGTACAAGGCGTGTGGCATAGGCGGAGATACGATCGTGCCAACCATTTTGACCGTGTATGTGGAGTTTGTAGAGCGATCCGTGCGTGAGGCGATTCTCATACATCGCATCGGGCAGGAAGATACTCCACACACCGTTTGTATCCTTGCTGAGTCGCAACTGTGTGCGCTGCCAATTGTTGAAGTCACCAAAGATGTAGACATCGTGTGCCGCAGGCAACCACTCGCGGAACCACCAACCCGACATATCCTCGTCGTACTGCCAACCAAAGTAGCGGTAGCCATTTGCATAGTCTACAATCGAGCCCCCTCGCTCAATCTCGGCAAGGTGCGCACAATAGGTTTCGTAACGCTCGTTGATAGCCTCCTCGACGGGCTGCAACCACTCATCCTCGGCAACCATTGCCAACTGTTTTTTCGCCTTCTCTGCCATATTTTCGAGAAATTAGGAATTTTATTCCTACAAATATACAAAAAAGTTGTGAGTGGAGAGTGGAGAGTGGAGAGATTTTTTTACTTTTTTCGGAGTTGAGGTGGTCAAGGCGCAACAAAATTAAGGGTTGTTAAGGGCTATTAAAGGCTATTAAGGGAGCGCGGAAACTTTTTGATTGAAAATTGAGAATTGAAAATTGAGGTTTAATTTCCGCTAACGACTCTAACGCCTCTAACGACCCTAACAACCAGTAACCCAAAAAAAATCGTAAATGGCGGAGGAAATTTTGTGCGAAGCAAAAAGCCGAGTGCGCAGCATACCCTACCACAAAAATCGTAAATGATTGAGCTATTTTTGAGGCAAACGAAAAACCCGATGCGCAGCATAGTAAACCTATGTGAGCAATCGGGTTATTGAAGAGCGACTCAAAACGAAAGTTTTGCACCCACAAAGATTGATCGTGGGAGGGATGGACCGTAGATGTAGCCGGAGTCACGGGCAGGTCCTTGGTCGAAGTCACGCTGATAGGAGTTGAGAATGTTGCGAACTCCGGCATTGACCTGAAGGCCTATGGTCTTCCAAATCTTGAAGTCGTAGGCGAGCTTAATACCGAGGTCGAAGAATGGCTTGGTATGCTCGAGACGATCGTGCTCGAGAGTAGTGCCATCAGGCAACATTCCGCCGGCATAGTGCTCGACATCCATTCTGCCCATATAGTTACCAGAGAGGTCAATCTTGAAGTTCTTAATTGGCTGGCTGGTAATGGTGAAGTAGCCATAGACATTTGGCGAGCGGAGCATATTTGTAGCCTTTGCCACAGTGTCATCATCGCTCCACTGCTCCGGCTCGGTGTAGCGGCTGCACTGCACGGTAACACCTGCAGAGGCCTCAATCCAAGGAGCATAGGCAATCTTACCCTCGACATTGAAGCCCATAACATTTGCACCCGAGCCATTGTAACGCTCGTAGATGGTTGCGCCATCGTCGCCTATCTCACCTGTGTCACGGAGAGTGAATACTCCGTTCAATCGAGTGTAGAAGCCTTCGACAAGGAGGTTAGCCTGCACTCTGCCCCAAGTTTTGTACATATCCGACGAGATGGTGAACGAGTGCGAACGCTCCTCGTGCAGATCCTCTGCCAGACGGATACGGGTGCGCTCGCCACCTACGATGAGGATGTGCAAATCCTCGTCAAATGCCTGTGGTGCACGGAAGCCCGAGCCATAGGTTGCACGAAGGTTGATGTTGTGGGTGGGGTTGTAGCGCAAGGTTACACGAGGCGAAGGAATGCAGAGGAAACGCTTGTTCGATGCGTTGTACCAGTTGTCCAAGCGGCCTCCCACAAGGAAGCCCCACTTGTTGAACTTGAACTCGCCCTGTGCATAGACGCTTGCGTTGTGGATGTGCTGCTTGATAATCATACTCTTGTAGAATGACTCGCTTGCATATCCAATAGGGTTGTCGAAGAGGTAGTCGTAGCTGTACTCCGCACCTGCTGTGAGCTCGAATATCTTCAAGCGGTAGAGGTACTGACCTCCGGCAACAGCGGTCACACCATCGGTCTTGCCATAGGCGTGAGGATTCTTGTCGGCACCATAATAGCTGTCACGATTGGTAGCCTGTGCCGAGGCGAAGATGCTATAGCGATGCTTCGAATCCTTCGAAGTACCATCAAACGAGAGGCCTCCGCTATTGATAAGGTGGTCGGTGGTCTCGGCAATCATAACCTCGTGAGGCTGACGGTCGAGCTGATCACCACCGCGACGATACTCACTTGTGGCGTGGTAGTCGAGTGTCAGCTTGCTATATGCGCTGGTCTTGATATATGCCTGAGTACCAATAGTCTGCGACTTGATGACAGGTATCTCTACAAAGCCATCACCATCGTGGTCGTAGGCATCACGCATACGATTCTGTCCATAGATTGTGAGTCCCGCCTTGCGATCATCGGTGACGAGCGAAGCGTTGAGTGTAGTGTTGTTGTCGAGCGCACCCGTCACACCTATCGAGGTGAGCGAGTGAGCCAACTCGCCAGAGTTACGCAGAGGCTCCTTGGTGATGATGTTGATTGTTCCACCGATTGCCGACGAGCCAAAGAGTGCCGATCCGCCACCGCGTACAACCTCGATGCGCTCCACCATATTTGAGGGGATATGTTCCAAGCCATAGACACCTGCCAAGGCAGAGAACACAGGGCGCGAGTTGATCAGAATCTGCGAGTACTGACCGCTCAAGCCATTGATGCGTACCTGTGCAAAACCGCAGTTCTGGCACGAATTTTCGACACGCACACCCGGCTGGAACGACAATCCCTCTGCCAAAGTTGGCGCCGAGACCTTGTTCAAGAGGTCGGAATCTACGATGTTTACAAGTGTTGGAGCCTCGCTACGCTTGGTGGCGTTGCGGTTTGCCGATACTACAACCGCATCGACCGAAATCTGCTCCTCGGTGGTCTCGAAGTTGAGCAGAATATCTGCGCCACACTCAACATCAATCTCCTTGGTCTTGGTGGCGTAACCGATAGAGGAGACGGAAACTTTGAGTTTGCCGATAGGGGCGTGATAGAGTGTGTAGTGTCCCGTTGCATCGGTTGTTGTACCTACGGTTGTACCGTCGATAGTGACGGTGATATATGGAATATGCTCCTTGGTGCGGGAGTCTGTGACGTGTCCGTGAATTGTGGCCTCGCACTTGTCAGCGACAGAGTGGCTGTGACCGTTCTCGTGATGAATGTGTTTTGCACTATGCTGCGCAGTGGCTGTTGCGCATACAACAAGCGCAACAACTACCAAATTGAAAAGTCTTTTCATTTTTGATATTGTTTATCGATAATACAAATAGTTACTTCGCAGGGTTAACCGCGGATGTGATATTGTTTTACGATAAACAGGGAGGACCTCGAAGCGAGGCTATAACGACAACTTTATTTTCGCGTGCGACAGGCTGAACGGTGCGGTCGCACTCAAGAACTGCAATGAAGGGGTGGTAGACAAACGGCTCGACCTCTACCGCAAGATAGTCCTCGGCGTGACAGATCGGACAGTTACACGACACCATTGCATCGTGGTCGTGCACTACGCGAGAGCTGCTCAAAAAGGTGCTGTAGTACTCGCGATCGTGAGTGATATACAATCGGCTCACAAATGCTGTAACCATCAGCACAGCAAGTGTATAGAGTAGATATCTTCTGTATTTAGCCAACTGTTTCACGGGTGCAAAGGTAATAAAAATTTAGAAAACCGCAAAACTGCATAAAAAATCAGACGCGACGAAAATGTAGAGATTAAAGCTAATTTTTAACAAAAAATTACTACCTTTGTTCAATCAAAGCAGACAGAGTGCTTTTATGACAAACCAAACCTACCTCGATTCGAAGCCGAGATATGAGATCCTCGACGGACTGCGCGGAGTGGCTGACCGAGAAGTGGCTCAAAAAGCAGAAAAATAGATAACACAAAAAATAGAGTAAAATGAGAAAGATTAGCTTAATGTTGGTTGCTATGTTGACCGCCGCTTCGGTCTCGGCACAGTATTACGAGGACGCTGTAAACAAGGAGATGCTCCACATTCGTCAGCCTCGCACTGTTCAGCGCACCGAGTTTATAATCCCTTCAATTGATGGCTACACAGCCTACAAGGCAGATCTACACACCCACACCATCTTCTCGGACGGACACCTCTCGATGGAGTCGCGCGTGCGCGAGGCCTGGAAGGATGGAATCGATGTTATGGCTGTGACCGAGCACCTCGAGCACCGTCCACACGAGAAGGATTTGGTGAAGTATATGGAGGGCGGCTACATCGCCAAGGGTACCAAGGCGCAGGCCAACACCTTCGTATCAAGAAACTTCCCGGAGAAGGGAGCCATCAAGGTAAATCTCAATTTCCCTGTAGAGTTGGCAACAAAGATTGCAAAGGACTACGACCTCACAATCATCCCCGGCATCGAGATAACCCGTAAGCCAGATGGTGTCTACACCCACCTCAATGCTCTCTTTACAAAGGATAACAACGCCATCTACGATCCGGATCCAATGCAGTCGACACGCAACGCAAAGGCTCAGGGTGCGCTCATTATGCACAACCACCCGGGTTGGTTGCGCACCGATATGAAGCCATCAAAGTTCGACAAGGCGATCTACAAGGAGGGCTTGGTTGACGGTATCGAGGTTATGAATGGTGTGGAGTTCTATCCAAAGGCTATCACTCGCGCCAAGGATATGAACTTCTTCGTATCGGCAAACACCGATGCTCACCACCCAACTGCAGAGCGTTATGCAGAGTATGGCGAGCACCGCAATATGACCATCATCTTTGCAAAGGACAAGTCGCTTGAGTCGTTGCGCGAGGCTCTTGAGGCTCGTCGCACCTTGGCTTGCTCGTTTGGCGTTTTAGCAGGTGACGAGGCGTTGCTCCGCAAGGTTGCAGAGGCCTCGTTGACAGTACGCCGAATGTCGGACGATGCAAAGGGCCGCAAGCGAATCATCGTGACCAACAACAGCTCGATTCGCTGGATTATAGCACGCGCCGGTCAGCGCACCGAGGAGTTGCGTCCACACTCGTCGCAGATCTTCACCGCAAAGACAAAGGAGAACACAGCAACTCTGCTCAACACCTGGAGTGGCGAGGAGAGCCATATCGTGATCAACCTCTTCGATCTGGCAAAATAGTTGCGATAGGTCGCTTTTGATTACGACTTTTGCGCCTTAGTGATAGAGTTTTACTCTTTTTCCTATCTTTGCACTGGTATTAAATAGGAAAAGATATGATTTGGAACGAAATAGTATCGCTCGTCAAGCGAAATTTCTGGACACTTGCCGTGATGATAATTCTTGCGGTGGCATACCCTTGGACACTCATCATAAGCATACCGATTGCACTTGGTGCATTGGCTCCAATTCTCCTTCACTGGCATTTGCAAAAGAGAGCAAAAGAGATGTTTGGGCAGAGAGATAGTGCTCAAAGAGATGACTCACAACAGCGTCGCCACAACAATGATGAAGGCAAGGTGACCATCATCAATACGAAACCCACAGAGCAGCGCGTAAACAACGATGTGGGTGAATATGTCGACTTCAAAGAGATTAAGGATTAACAATGAAGAAGTTTTTTGCAGCAATAGGTCGATATGTATTGCTTATGGGCAAGGTATTCTCGCGCCCCGAGAAGATGAGCATATACTATCGCCGCACGATTAACGAGATTGATGCCCTCGGTCTCAACTCGATACCTCTGGTAGCAATTATTTCGGTCTTTATCGGAGCAGTTATCACGCTACAGATGGCACTCACCCTCGAGTCGCCATTTATTCCGAAGTTTATGATCGGCTACGCCACTCGCGAGACTATGTTTCTGGAGTTCTCCTCTACGGTTGTCGCCATCATTCTGGCAGGTAAGGTGGGCTCGAACATCGCCTCGGAGATTGGTACAATGCGCATCACCGAGCAGATTGATGCACTCGAGATTATGGGCGTAAACTCGGCCTCGTATCTCATTTTGCCGAAGATTATCGCCACAGTAATTTCATTCCCTCTGTTGGCACTCTTTAGTATGATAATCGGAACGATGGGCGGTTATATCATCGCAATGACAGGTGTGGTGTTGCCGGCAGAGTACATCGAGGGCCTACACTACTATTTCATTCCGTTCGAGATAACATACTCGTTGATTAAGATGTCGGTATTCGCCTTCCTCACAACATCTATCTCGGCATTCTTCGGCTACTCGCCAAAGGGCAACTCGCTCGAGGTGGGTCGTGCCTCGACACGCGCTGTGGTGGCAAGCTCAATTGCAATTATGATTTCGAACCTGATCATCACTCAGTTGATGAGAACTTAACAGGAACAAAGCCGTATGATTAAAGGAGAACACATATATAAATCCTTCGATGGTCGCACCATCTTGGAGGATATCTCGGTTGAGTTTGAATCGGGCAAGACCAACCTTATCATTGGTCGAAGCGGCTCAGGTAAGACCGTATTGTTGAAGACCTTGGTCGGACTCCACGAGCCCGATAGCGGAAGCATCTACTACGACGAGAAGAACTACACCGCACTCTCTTTCACAGAGCGCAAGTTGGTGCGCCGCGAGCTGGGTATGATCTTCCAGGGCGGAGCATTGCTCGACTCGTCGACCGTATACGAGAATGTACGACTGCCTCTCGATATGTTCACCGACAGAAGTTCGGCAGAGAAAGACAAGCGAGTAAAGGAGTGCCTCGAGCGTGTGGAACTCTCGCACGCAGGACACCTCTACCCTTCGGAGCTCTCGGGCGGTATGATCAAGCGTGCAGCCATTGCGCGTGCCATCGTACTCAACCCGAAGTACCTCTTCTGCGACGAGCCAAACTCGGGACTCGACCCGCAGACATCCATCGTTATTGATAACCTTATCCACGATATCACCGTAGAGTACAACATCACCACCATCATCAATACCCACGATATGAACTCGGTGATGGAGATTGGCGACAAGATTGTCTACATCCACCAAGGCAAGAAGTGGTGGGAGGGCACCAAGGAGGATATCCTCCACGCCGAAAATAAGGAACTCAACGACTTTGTATTCGCCTCGGCAATGGCAAAGCGTGCCAAAAAGGCGTTGTAACAACACATATTAGACACAAAAAGACCTCCAAATGGAGGTCTTTTTGTGTCTGGGCTATTCTATTCCAACAACCCAGAATTTGTATAACAAGAGCTATTTGGCTAGTAACTGCTTTACCTCGTTGTAGACAGTCTCGCCATTGTAGCCCAACTTCTCGTCGAGCACCTTGTAAGGAGCCGAGTGACCGAAGTGGTCAAGACCGTGAATATTCTCGAGAGAGCCGACCAAGCCAAGCAATGTCACAGGCAATCCCGAGGTCATACCGTAGCGTACAACACCTGCAGGGATGACGCTATCCTGATAGGACTTAGGCTGATCGCGGAACAGGCCCTCGCTCGGTACGCTGACAACACGCACTGCAATGCCCTCCTCAAGAAGTCTCTCTGCACCTGCCACCAAGGTCGAAACCTCCGAGCCCGATGCAATCATCACAACCTCAGGATTTGCCGAGTCAACAACGGTGTAGGCACCCTTGTATGCCTGCATAGCCTCGTCGATACGGGCGGTGTGGCTTGGCAACGACTTGATATCCTGACGCGAGAGGATCAAGCCAACAGGACGATGCTCCTCGAGAGCAATCTTCCAAGCTGCAACAGTCTCCTCAGCATCGGCAGGACGAAGCACAACCATCGAGCGCTCGCCCTTGTGGTTGTGGAGGTGCTCCATAAGACGAATCTGTGCCTCCTGCTCAATTGGCTGGTGGGTAGGACCATCCTCGCCTACGCGGAATGAATCGTGTGTCCAGATATAGATTACGTGCAAACCCATCAAAGCCGAAAGGCGCACTACAGGTTTCATATAGTCGGAGAATACGAAGAAGGTACCACAAGCAGGGATAACGCCTCCGTGCAATGCCATACCGTTCATCACGCACGCCATAGTGAACTCCGAAACACCCGCCTGGAAGAACTTACCCGAGAAGTCGCCACGCTTGAAGGCGTGAGTCTTCTTCAAGAAGCCATCGGTCTTGTCCGAGTTGCTCAAGTCGGCCGATGCAACAATCATATTCTCGACCTGCTCGGCATATACGCCAAGCACTGCAGCCGACGCTGCACGGGTTGCCGAGCCCGACTTGATGCCCACCGAGCGGTAGTCAATCTCAGGAAGCTCGTTCGAGAGGAACATATCGAGCTTGTGAGCCAACACCGAGTTTGCACGACGCCACTCCGCTTCGACGGCCTTGCGCTCGACCATCTCGGCACGAAGAGCCTCGGCACGAGCAGCATACAACTCTGCCACCTCAGGGAATATCTGGAATGGATTCTCGGCATCACCACCAAGGTGCTTGATGGTAGCCTCGAGGCTTGCTCCCGCAGCCGACACAGGCTGACCGTGAGTCGAAACCTTATCCTCGAACGACTCGCCCTCAGCTGTAACCAAGCCCTTGCCCATCACGGTGTGACCAACGATGAGGGTTGGCTTCTCGGTCGAAGCATTTGCGGTGGTCAAAGCCTTGCGAATCTGCTCGACATCGTGGCCATCGATCTCCAACACCTGCCAGCCCCACGCGCGGTACTTCGCAACGATATCCTCCTGATCGACCTCGTCAACCTTGGTCGAGAGCTGAACATTGTTCGAGTCGTAATACATTATTATATTAGAGAGGCCGAGGTTGCCAGCAATACGACCAACGCCCTGCGAGACCTCCTCCTGCACTGCACCATCCGAGATGTAGATGTAGGTCTTGTGAGCCATCCACTCACCAAAACGAGCCACCATAAAACGCTCTGCAATAGCAGCACCAAGTCCCATTGCGTGTCCCTGGCCAAGAGGACCCGATGTATTCTCTACACCGCGCAAGAAGTCGACCTCGGGGTGACCCGGAGTGATGCTATCCCACTGGCGGAAGTTCTGCAAATCCTCCATCGAGTAGTGACCTGCCAAAGCCAACACCGAGTAGAGCATTGGCGACATATGTCCGGGATCGAGGAAGAAACGGTCGCGATAAGGATAGAGCATATTGTCGGGATCGTAGCGCAAGAACTCGGCGAAGAGCACATTCACGAAGTCTGCTCCACCCATAGCACCACCCGGATGGCCCGACTTTGCCTTCTCGACCATCGATGCAGCAAGAATACGGATATTATCTGCTGCCTTAACCAAATTTGAATTAGCCATAGTTATAATTGTTTATCGTAAAATCAGGACTACAAATTTATTGAAAATTCTCTAACTTTATTCAAATTGGAGCAATTTTCTTACTTTTCAGGTTACATTTTTGTAATCGAAGCCTTTGTGACCTGCTCCTCGGCATAGTCACGCGACACCACAATGCACTGCGACTCCGACGATGGTGCCTCGTACATCAGCTCCTTCATCACCGCCTCGCAAATAGAGCGCAAGCCACGCGCTCCGAGCTTGAACTCGACAGCCTTGTCCACAATATACTCCAACGCCTCGTCGGCAAACTCGAGCTCTACGCCATCCATCTTCAACATAGCCTTATACTGGCTGATGATGGCATTCTTTGGCTCGGTGAGGATGTTGCGAAGAGCCTCACGCGAGAGTGGCTCGAGGTGGGTGAGCACAGGCAGACGACCCACCAACTCGGGGATAAGACCGAATGAGCGGATATCCTGTGGCTGCACATACTTGAGCAGATTGTCGCGATCGATGCTCTCGGTATCGACTCGGCCATAGCCTATGGCGCGAGTGTTGAGACGCTGCGCGATGCGACGCTCGATGCCATCGAACGCACCACCGCAGATGAAGAGGATATTCTTGGTGTTAATCTGCACAAAGGCCTGCTCGGGGTGCTTGCGACCACCTTGCGGCGGCACATTGACCACCGTACCCTCCAGAATCTTGAGGAGAGCCTGCTGTACACCCTCGCCCGAGACATCACGGGTGATGCTTGGGTTGTCGCCCTTGCGGGCAATCTTGTCGATCTCGTCAATGAATACGATGCCTCGCTCTGCCGCCTCGGCATTGTAGTCTGCCGCCTGAAGCAGACGCGAGAGGATACTCTCGACATCCTCGCCCACATAACCTGCCTGAGTGAGTACCGTAGCGTCGACAATGGTGAATGGCACCTTCAAGAGTCGTGCAATGGAGCGAGCAATCAAGGTCTTGCCCGTACCCGTAGGGCCTACGAGCACGATATTCGACTTGTCGAGTTCGACATCATCCACACCCTGCGCCGCAGAGAGTCGCTTGTAGTGATTGTAGACCGCCACCGCAATCGAACGCTTGGCCTCGTCCTGACCGATGACATAATTGTCGAGAAACTCCTTTATCTCCTTTGGCTTGGGCACATCGCTCATCGATACCGCCTTCGACTTGGCGGCAGCAGCCTTGTGCGAAACATCACCCGCAGCCTTAACCTTGATGCCCGCCTTGACCATAGTGGCAAAGCCGTCGTCGATACAGTTATTACAAATGTTAGCGTGGTCTACGCCACGAAACATCACCTCAACCTCGCTCTGGCCACGACCACAAAACGAGCAGTGCGGCTCCTGCGCCTGTCCGCCTTTCTTTCCCTTTGTCGCCATACTACTTATTCTGTCGTGTTAGGATTCCATCAATCAAGCCATAAGCCTTCGCCTCCTCGGCAGTGAGCCAATAGTCGCGATCGGCATCACGCTCGATATCGGCAATAGACTTGCCCGAGTGATAAGCCAGGATATCGTACAACTCCTGCTTGGTGCGAGCAATCTCGCGTGCAGTAATCTCGATATCGGAAGCCTGACCCTGAACGCCACCAAGAGGCTGGTGAATCATCACACGCGAGTGAGGCAAAGCCTGACGCTTGCCCGCAGCACCTGCTGTAAGGAGCACTGCGCCCATCGAAGCGGCCATACCGGTGCAGATGGTTGCCACATCGCAGTTGACAAGCTGCATAGTGTCGTAGATACCCAAACCCGCCGAGACGCTGCCGCCCGGAGTGTTGATATATATCTGGATATCCTTGGTAGGATCGGCCGACTCGAGGAAGAGAAGCTGTGCCTGGATGATATTGGCAACATCATCGTTGACAGGGGCACCAAGGAAGAGGATGCGCTCCATCATCAAGCGGCTGAATACATCGAGCTGGGTGACATTGAGCTGACGCTCCTCCAAAATCATCGGGTTGATATAGGCCGAATGGATGGCCTTGTAGTCGTGCAGGCGCAACGACGAGATGCCACAATGCAAGTGAGCATATTTTTCGAATTCTGTCATAGCTGTAGATTTTTTGAAGTTGTATGATCGGTTATCGGAAGTGAGCCCCCCTCGCGAGAGCACTGCAGATTGATAAGAGATTTTGTCCAATACAAATCTATCACCTCCGAGCTCCAATCAACCTTGCCTTTTAGTCAAAAAGACTCTGCAAGTCTTGAGCCAACTTGCAGAGTCCTTATTTAGTGAGAAATGGATGGCTTATCTTACAAGTTCTTAGCCAACTCTGCGAAATCCTCAGCCGAGATAGCCTTCTCGGTAACCTTTACCTTCGAGCGTACCGACTCAACAACCTTCTGCTCGTAGAGCTTCTCGTAGATCTTCTGGTTCTGCTCCTTGTTGTCGAGAATGTTCTTGGCGAAGTTCTCGAGCATCTCCTCTGGAGCGTTTGGCATACCATATTGTGCGAACTGTGCTGCAGCCAAATCCTTAGCCTCAGCCTTAGCCTCGTCAGCCGAAACCGAAATCTTCTCGCCCTCGATTACCTGACGCTGGATGTAGTTCCAAGTGAACATCTTGAGGAACGACTCGAAATCCTTCTCGATATCCTCCATAGTGAACTTGCCCTCGTTGATGGTGTAGAGCCAACGCTTCAAGAACTCGGTTGGCATAGCGAGGTTAGCCTTCTCGATCAAGAAGTCGCGAACTGCAAATGTGAAGAGGTAGTCACTCTCGCGCTTGAGCTCTGATGCAATCTGCTCGTCGATATATGCGTTGAGCTGCTCCTCGTTGGTAACATCGCCCTGTGGGAATGCCATCTTGAAGAACTCCTCATTCAACTCAGGGTTAGCGAACTGGCGAATCTTGGTGATCTCCAACGAGAAGTTAGGGTTGATGCCCTCGAGCTCCTCCTCCTTAACACCGAGAATCGACGCACGCTGCGATGGAGTCTTGTACAACTCGTTTACATTGACATCCATCTTGTAGCCCACCTTCTTGCCTACGAATGGCTTGCGCTCCTCGTCCGACATCGAGATAAGACCTACATAAGCATCCTCGATACGCAACTCACCGTTGTCGAGAGTTACATTGAGTGCCTCGTCCTTCTTCACCTTCTCAACATCTACCAGACGACCGTAGCGACGGAGGTAGTTGTCGAGGAACGATGCGTGCATCTTCTTGTCGATCTTGATCTTGTGGTAGGTAATCTTATCCTTAGCAGTAAGCTTGAGCTCATACTTTGGAGCTACACCATACTCGAATACGAACTCGTGAGTAGTGTTGTTCTCGAAGTCGAATGCACCCTGCTCCTCAGCAGGGATGATATCGCCGATGTAGTCAATCTTCTCTGCCTGCAAGTACTCGAATGCCGAGTTCGAAGCCAAGCGGTAAGCCTGCTCTGCTACGATACCCTTGCCATACATCTTCTTAACGATACCCATTGGCACCATACCTGGGCGGAAGCCCGGTACATTTGCCTGCTTCTTGTACTTGCGGAGTTCTGCCTCAACATTAGCAGCATAGTCCTGCTCCTCAACAACGATGCGAAGCAATGCTGCACCCTGCTCTTTCTCTACTTTTGTAATGTTCATAGTGTTTTATCTATTATTTTGTTTGTAATTTTCGTTTTTACATATTTCGGGCGCAAAGATAATAAAAAATTTCGCCATTTTATAAATATATGGTTAATTATTTTGGCCATTGACCGTTAGCCATCAAAGAAATGCCCCCTCCGCACTCGTGGGTATCGAAAACGATACCCAGCACTACAAGAGAGACACACGGCCCTTGGGTATCGAAAACGATACCCAATAATAGGGAGTGGCAATTACGCCACAAAGAAAGCCACCCTGCCCTCGTGGGTATCGAAAACGATACCCGGCACTACAAGAGATACACACGGCCCCTGGGTATCGAAAACGATACCCGATAATAGGGAGTGGCAATTACGCCACAAAGAAATGCCCCCTCCGCACTCGTGGGTATCGAAAACGATACCCGGCAACCAAAATGGAGCATACTTTCACGCCCATTAATTCGCTCGCAGCCTGGTATCGTCGATACCAGGCGTGTTGCAGGATTATTAGGATTCGCTCCCAATGGTCGCTTAATAGGATTGGATAGGAGGCGCACCTATGGTGCTTGATAGGATTTGCGCTTAAAAAAACTGTCCTATAAAGTAGTCGCAGACTACGACTCCCATTAAGCAATTCTCTGAATTGCGTCTCCTATTAAGGGCTGAAAGCCCGACTCCTATATCACCCCAGAAAGCCAATGTCTAATGGCTAATAGTTCCTCTGCCTTCACGGGTATCGAAAACGATACCCGGCACTACAAGAGAGACACACAGCCCTTGGGTATCGAAAACGATACCCAGCAACCAAAAGGGAACTACTTTCACGCCCATTAATTCGCTCGCAGCCTGATATCGCGATACCAGGCGTGTTGTAGGATTATTAGGATTCGCTCCCAATGGTCGCTTAATAGGATTGGATAGGAGGCGCACCTATGGTGCTTGATAGGATTTGCGCTTAAAAACTATCCTATAAAGTAGTCGCAGACTACGACTCCCATTAAGCAATTCTCTGAATTGCGTCTCCTATTAAGGGCTGAAAGCCCGACTCCTATATCACCCCAGAAAGCCAATGTCTAATGGCCAATAGTTCCTCTGCCCTCACGGGTATCGAAAACGATACCCAACTCCCAAAAGGCACAGCCCTCGCCCTCGCGAGTATCGAAAACGATACCCAACAAAATATAGCATAGAGACATTGACAACAAAAAAAGGGAGACCGAAGTCTCCCTAAATCATCCGTTTGCTCTACACTATCTCCGCGTAGAGGTCGAAGTCGTCGGCCTCGGTGATGCGGACATTGTAGAACTTGCCCTTCATCAATCGTTTGTGGCTCGAGATGAGAATCTCCTCATCGACCTCAGGCGAGTCGTACTGCGAGCGACCGATATAGAAGTCGCCCGACTTGCCGTCGATAATCACACGCTCGATATTGCCCACGCGCTCCTCGTTCTTCTCGCGCGATATATCGGTCTGGATAGCCATAAGATGCTCGGCACGATAGTCCTTAACTCGCTGAGGGACATTATCCTTGAGCTTGGTGGCCGAGAATGTGCCCTCCTCCTCCGAGTATGGGAATACGCCAAGTCGGTCGAAGCGGAGTCGCTTAACCTCCTCGCACAGCTCCTCATAGTCGGCAGCACTCTCGTTCGGATAACCCACAAGCATTGTTGTGCGGATTGCGATATCGGGTATTGCTGTACGCAGTCGCTCTACAAGCGCCAAAGCCTCCGCCTTGGTGTGGCGACGATGCATCAGCTCCAACTGATTGTCGGCAAGGTGCTGCAACGGAATATCGAGGTATTTGCAAATCTTAGGCTCACGTGCCATCACCTCGATGACATCCTGCGGGAAGTCGGTAGGATAGGCGTAGTGGAGTCGAATCCACTCGATGCCCTCCACCCTACAGAGTTTCTCGAGCAGTTCTGCCAAGCAACGCTTGCCATAGAGATCCATACCATAGTAGGTGGTATCTTGCGCCACCACCATCAACTCCTTAACACCCTTTGACGCAAGGTGTTGCGCCTCCTCAAGGACCTGCTCCATTGGCACCGAACGATGCTTGCCACGAATAAGCGGAATGGCGCAATAGCCGCAACGCCAGTTGCAACCCTCACCAATCTTGAGGTAGGCGTAGTGCTTAGGTGTGGAGAGTTCGCGCTTGGTCTCGACCTCGGTGCGGTAGTCGCCCGTCAAGGCGCGTACCACGCCATCGAAGGTGCGTGCGCCGAAGTATTCGTCGACCTCGGGAATCTCCTCGCGCAGCTCGTCGGCATAACGCTCCGAGAGGCAACCTATAACGAAGAGCTTCTCGATAAGCCCTGCACGCTTTGCCTCCACGCAGTTGAGTATGGTGTCGATGCTCTCCTCCTTGGCATCGCCGATAAATCCACAGGTGTTTACTACGACCACCTCGACAGCATTGTCGCTATCGAAGAGAATCTCGTAGCCCGCCTCGGTGAGTTGTGCGGCGATATGCTCCGAATCGACACGATTCTTGGCACAGCCGAGAGTTATGATATTTACAACTTTCATTGCAGACTATTTTTTGCCGAAGAGAGCCTTCACGAATTGGTGACGGTCGAAGATGCGGAGCTGGTCGATGCCCTCGCCGATGCCGATATAGCGTACAGGCACCTTGAAGGTGTCGCTGATGCCCACCACAACACCCCCCTTGGCTGTGCCATCCAACTTGGTGATTGCCAACGAGGTAACTTGTGTAGCTTGCGTAAACTGGCGAGCCTGCTCAAAGGCGTTCTGACCCGTCGAGCCATCGAGCACAAGCATCACTTCGTGTGGAGCATCAGGAATAACCTTTGCCATCACATTGCGAATCTTGGTCAGCTCATTCATCAGACCAATCTTGTTGTGGAGACGACCTGCGGTGTCAATCAGCACCACATCCGCCTTGTTGGCCACTGCCGAGCGCAAGGTGTCGAATGCCACCGAAGCGGGGTCAGAGCCCATCTCCTGGCGAATCATTGTAGCCCCTGCACGCTCTGCCCACACACCGAGCTGATCGATGGCGGCGGCACGGAAGGTGTCGGCAGCACCGATATATACCTTTTTGCCGGCACGCACAAGTTGCGCTGCGAGTTTGCCGATTGTGGTGGTCTTGCCTGCGCCATTGACACCCACAACCATCACCACATATGGCTCTCCCTCCTTCACATCGAGTCCGAAGGAGTCGGCCTTGCCCTCGGCATCCTCCATCAATCGTGCAATCTCGTCGTAGAGGATATTGTACAACTCGTCGCTGTTGATATACTTATCGCGAGCCACACGCTCCTCGATATTGCGGATAATCTTGACGGTGGTCTCCACGCCTACATCAGAGGTAATAAGCGCCTCCTCCAAGTCGTCGAGCAGATCGGCATCGACAGTCGAACGACCCGCCACCGCTCGGTGCAACTTGGCAAAGAAACCCTCCTTGGTCTTTTCGAGGCCGGTATTGAGCTCCTCTTGCTCGACCTTCTCCACCTCCTGCACCACCTCTGGTGCAACCTCGGCTACCTCTTCGCTCTTTTTCTTCTTGAATATGTCAAAAAGTCCCATAATACTTCGCTAATTAATAGTAAAAAATGCTAACGGCTAAAAACCAACTAAATATCCACGCAAATATACAAATATTTCTTATATTTGCGTTACTATTTATATAAAAAGGAGTGCACGATGAGGAGATTGATGATATTTATGGCGGCATTGTTATTGGTAAATTCCGCCTTCTCACAAGACCTTTTGGTAAAGCGCAATGGCGAGCAGATGAGGGTTAAAGTATTGAAAATCACCAAAAAGAAGGTGGAGTTCGTGCGCCAGGGTACGGAGCTGCCAATATACAGCCTACCCGTTAGCGACATCGACTACATAGAGTATCCATTGGGCGACCGCGACACCTTCGGCAAGAGCAAAGAGAGCGTCGAAGCCGACAATCTCAAAACTACCTTAGCCACACCTTCGGCAGACAAAGATAGCGACACTCTCAAGATGTGGCACGGATCAGTGCCATCACCACAAGGAGACAAGCTGGTAGTAGAGGTAAAAGAGCCGACCGCTCACCGCTACGCCATAGGTGACATCTACGACAAGGATGGCGTGAAGGGCATTGTAACAATGCTCTACGATGGCGGGTTGCACGGACTTGTGATGTCGCTCGACGAGGCCTGCCTGGCGTGGAGTACACTGCCACGCAAGAAGACCAAAAATACAGGTGCAAACGACCGTCACGATGGCAAGAAGAATATGGTGGCCATCGAGAAGTATATAGCTGACAACAACCTCTCGTGGGAGGATTTTCCTGCGTTCAAGTGGTGTCGTGACAAGGGCGAAGGGTGGTTCCTGCCATCCATCGAGGAGTTGTGGAGTGCCGGCACAATGTATATGGGTGGCACACGCATCGCCTCGAATCGCAAGATGCGTCGCTACTTCAACGAGAGTATGGAACGGGCGGGCGGTACACCCATCAACGGATTGATGTTCTACCACTCATCGACAGAGGATAAAGATACCCGCTTTTCGCTCTACTCGCATATGAACTCCGAACCGCCTTATATCGATAGCGGATACAAGGCCGACGAACTCTTTGTGCGAGCATTCTACAAGTTCTGACAAAATCTCGAATATTTATCGATAGATAGGCTCTAAAAATAGGGCCTATTTTTTTGTGGTTTGTAATTTAATTACTACCTTTGCACCAGAGTACACCTATGTGTGCAACGATTTGAAGAGGTTAATATTAATACACTAACAAACAATACCTAAAATTATGAAAAAATTCCTCTTGTTGATGTTGACACTCGTTGCAACATCATTTCTCGCGGCGGCAAAGCCGAAGGAGATAAAGTTGATTGAGAGCACACCTCGTGAGGCCCTCAAGAGTGCTAAATCGAGACTCGTGGTGGAGAAAAACAGCCTCACCATCGTGCCTTACAAGAATCAGAAGCACACTCGCTTCACCATCGATCAGCACTTCGATTTCACGGGCTACAAGGCTATGTCGTTCACGCTCGAGAATCTCGACAAAAAGCCTCTTCGTATCTCGCTCTTCATCACCCACACAGGTCGCAAGAACATCACCAAGTTCCGCCGTACCGTCAACGATATTACGGGCGACATCTACTACTTGCAGCCGGGCGAGAAGCGCGAGGTGCTCTTGAACTTCCCTGAGCCATTGCAGCACCCCGATGTGGCAAAGTCATTAAAGTTGATGCGCTATACGCCATATTCGCGTGAGTTTGGTTTCCACTCTTATAGTGCCGATTTGTCGAAGGTCAATATCATCTCATTCCAAGTTCAGCACCTTGCTGCAAACTCGGTGAAGGCTGAGGGTGGTCTGCGCATCCACGATTTGAAGGTTATCCCAGGCAAGCGTGTGAAGAATCCTGCAGTGGTGCAGATGTCGTACAACGAGTTCTTCCCATTCATCGACAAGTACGGACAGTACAAGTACAAGGAGTGGAAGAATAAGGTGCACTCCGATGCCGATCTGCAGAAGGCTCGCGAAGAGGAGGAGGCTGATCTTGCAGCACACAAGGGTGCAACCGACCGCAATAAGTATGGCGGTTGGGCAAATGGCCCTAAGCACGAGGCTACAGGCCGCTTCTACTTCAAGAAAGTGGATGGCAAGTGGTGGTTTATCGACCCTGAGGGATGCCTCTGGTGGTCGCACGGCGTGGTGCGTGTAACACCTTCGTCGGCTGTTACTCCGCTCGATGGTCGCAAGCACTACTTTGAGGATATGCCAAAGCGTGGTGACGACTTCGAGAAGTTCTACTACACCCACGACTCGTTGCTGAAGCCTTACTACACAGCTCGCAACATCAAGGAGACCTACGACTTCTCGTCGGCAAACTGCTACCGCAAGTATGGCAAAGAGTACAAGCAGGTCTATGGCGAGTTGGCTCACCGTCGTCTGCAGAGCTGGGGTTTGAATACCATCGCAAACTCATCGGACAAGGATATCTGCCTGATGTCGAAGACTCCATATATCGAGCGTCTGGAGGCTCGTGGTGTGCCTATCAAGGGCATCGGCGGATGGTGGCCATTCCGTGATCCATTCGATCCGAGCTTCCGTCAGAGTATCATCGACCAGCTCAAGGATCGTGAGAAGTCGTTGAAGGACCCTTATTTGGTAGGTCTCTTCGTTGATAACGAGCTCAAGTGGGGTAACGAGAGCTACCTTGCGGTGATGATGGCAAAGAACCCTGCAACGCTCATTGGTAAGCAGGAGCTGGTTAAGTTCTATCGAGCAAAGTACAACGAGGATATTACCGCTTTGAATGCCGCTTGGGGTACATCGTTCGCATCGTGGGAGGCGTTGCTCAACAACACCACAGACCTTCCAAAGAGGGCTCACAAGCACCTCGAGGAGTTCAACGATAAGGTTATCGAGAAGTACTTCAGCACCTGTCGCGAGGTCTTCAACGAGTATGCTCCGGGTGTGCTCTACCTCGGTTGCCGCTTCTCGGGCTCGAATCGCAAGGCTATCACCATTGGTGCTAAGTATTGCGACGCTATCAGCCACAACTTCTACCGTTACACCATCGAGGATTACGACCAGCCTGAGGGTGTTGACCTGCCGATGATTGTCGGAGAGTTCCACTTCGGTACGCGCGATCGTGGTATGTTCCACCACTCGTTGATTGAGGTTGCAAACCACGAGGAGCGCGGTAAGGCATACGAGGCCTATGTTCGCTCGGCTTTGGAGCATCCGAACTGCGTGGGTACACACTGGCACCAGTTCTCAGACCAGGCCACCACAGGCCGCTTCGATGGCGAGAACTTCAATGTCGGCTTCACTGATGTGTGCGATACCCCTTACTACGAAACTATCGCCGGCATCCGCAAGGTGGGTTACGATATGTATAACATCCGCGCAAACGCAAAGTAAAACAGACCAAACTATATGAAAAGAGTATTTTGGATAGTAGTAGCAATTGCAACCGCAACACTTGTCGGTTGCAATTGCAAACCATCAATCAAACTCCTCGAGGAGTTGCCGGCAGAGCAGATTAAGCCATTTGGCGACCTCGCAGGATATGAGCAGGATTTGAAAGGAACATCGGAAGGCACTGCAGGCTTTGTTGTTGAGAATGGCTCTGTCTTTATGATGCCTAATTCGGGTAATACCAACACCGGATTTGAGATTCAGGGAGATTTCGATTTTTCGGAGTATAAGTGCGCTCGATTTACAATTGAGAATATGGACCCTGCACCGCTGAATGTCTATGTAACCTTCTCGCACGAGAATACCAAGTACTACCGCTATCGTACAACTCGTCCGATGTCCGTAGGTCATCTCTACTTTATCAAACCCGGCGAGAAGCGCGATATTGAGTTGCCATTCCCTCGCCCACTCGAAAATCCCGATGTGGAGGCCGACTTCTTCAAGTATGGCAAAAACAATATGCTCTACACCCCTTATGCCCACGCCTTTGGCTTGGCTTCATACGCAGGCGACCTCTCGAGCGTAAAGCAGATTTTGGTTCGCGGTAAGGTTATGGGCTTTGGCACTTTGGAGAGCAAGGGTTGGAAACTCTCCAACTTCGAGATTGTACCTGGCAAGCGCAAGGAGAATCCTGATGTCGTGAAGCTCTCGCACGAGGAGTTCTATCCGTTTATCGACCAGTATGGCCAGTACAAACACCACGAATGGGAGGGTAAGATTCACTCCGACGAGGAGTTGAAACAGGCCATCGAAAAGGAGGAAGAGGACCTCGCAAAGCACACTGCACCTGCATCGTTCAATAAGTATGGCGGCTGGGCAGATGGTCCTCGTCAGGAGGCTACAGGCCGCTTCTACCTCAAGAAGGTGGATGGCAAATGGTGGTTTGTCGATCCAGAGGGTTGCCTCTGGTGGTCACACGGTGTTGTGCGTGTTACACCTTCGTGCGCCGTAACACCGATTGACAATCGCAAATTCTACTTCGAGTCACTCCCTGCTGAGGGAAGCGAGTTCGAGAAGTTCTACTACACTCACGACGCATTGTTGAAGCCATACTACACACAGCGTGGTCACAAGGAGACCTACGACTTCTCGTCGGCAAACCTCTACCGCAAGTATGGCGAAAACTACTTGGCTGAGTATGGCGAGAAGGCTCACCGACGTTTGCGCAGTTGGGGACTCAACACCATAGCAAACTCTTCGGACAAGGATATCTGCCTGATGTCGAAGACTCCGTATATCGAGCGCATCGAGATTCATTCGGCACCTATCGATGGTACGGGTGGTTTGTGGTGGCAGCTCTCCGATCCATTCGATCCATCGTTCAAGGCGGAGGTCAAGGCTCAACTTGCAGCACGCACGAAGGAGTTAAAGGATCCATATTTGGTAGGATTGTTTGTCGACAACGAGCTCAAGTGGGGCAATGAGAGTTACCTCGCAGAGAAGGCAGCTCAAAACCCTGCTTCGGCTGCTGTGAAGCGCGAACTTGTGAAGCACTACAAAGCGAAGTATAAGGGTTCTGTCAAGGCTCTCAATGCTGCGTGGGGCACTTCGTTCGCATCGTGGAAGGCTCTGCTCGAGAATAGCAAGGAGTTGCCAAAGCAGGCAAGTGCCGATTTGGTGGAGTTCAACGACTTGGTTATCCACGCCTACTTCCGTGGCATCCGCGAGGTATTCAACGAATGCGCTCCGGGTGTCTTGTATCTCGGTTGCCGCTATGCAGGTCGCTCATCGAATCCGCGTGCACTGCTCATTGGCTCGCAGTATAGCGACGCAATCAGCCACAATATGTACAACTTTACCCTCGCAGACTACCGTCAGCCTGAGGGATTGGACAAGCCGATGATTATTGGCGAGTTCCACTTCGGTACGATGAATCAAGGTGTCTTCCACCACTCGCTGATTCGTGTCGAGAATCAGAAGGAGCGTGGTGAGGCCTATGCGGCCTATGTCCGCTCGGCGTTGGAGCATCCGCAGATTGTGGGTACACACTGGCACCAATTCTCCGATCAGGCAACCACAGGTCGCTTCGATGGCGAGAACTTGCAGGTGGGCTTCACCGACATCTGCGACAACCCATACTACGAGACCATTGAGGGTATCCGCAGCGTGGGATACGATATGTATAAGATTCGTTCGGAGGCTAAGTAGAGTTAGTCGCAAAATGCAAGAGTGGCGTGTCATGACACGCCACTCGTTTGTTGTTATGTTAGGGGTGGGGGGGGGTAATGATGCCAAAACAAAAAAAAGAGTGGTCTTTCAACCACTCCTTCGTGCCCAGGACGAGACTCGAACTCACACGGGCTAACGCCCACTACCCCCTCAAAGTAGCGTGTCTACCAATTCCACCACCTGGGCTTTGAGGTTTGCGGTGCAAAGGTACGCAAAATTTTTGTTCCTGCAAATTTTTCGACAAAAATATCTCGATTTTTCTTACAAACTACTCAAAAATGTCGTTAAAAATCTTCGCAAGTCGGTATCCGGCCTTGCAAATTTGCAATTCTGCGAGTTGTGCAAAACGATTTCTATAGTCGTGCGCGTCTATCTCTGCCCCCTCCTTATATTCGTGAACAGGTCGGGACGCGGTGGCCGAATCTTTGCCCCAATCGTAGAGGTCACCCTTGGTCATCTCGGCAATCTGCTCCGGGGAGTAGGTGTCGAGCAAAAGTGCACAATCGTTAAATCCCCAAGGGAAGAGCGAACCGAACACTATACCATCCCACAACGAGTGATATTTTTTGAGTGGTTTACCTCCGTACACTACGGGGTAGTTGCAGATTGTTTGATCGTCGGGATAACGGATGTGTGATGGACTGTGCATATCACCGAGCCAATGCACCAACATTGCGATAGATAACACTCGCAACGAGTCGCTCATTGTGCGGTGATTTGCCTTCAAATCAGCAGCATACTGATCTGCGAATGCCACGCAGTTCTTCACGAACTTATCACCTTTACGCATACCTCTGTATACGGTGTAATCCTCGTTTGCCTCGAAGGTGTGAGGGAATGTAACCTTGCGATTTGCATTAGACGGCTGGTAGCCCAAATCTACAAGCAACTCAGGCTTGAAGTCGTCGGCGTATGATGCATAGTATACAATGGATTTACCGTTGAGATAGTTATCCAAGTGGGCTTTAGCCATTGGGGTAAGGTGATTCTCAGCGATTTTGGCCACGGTAGCGTGGGCTCGACGGTCCCACGCATACGATGTGCCGCAAATCAACACTGCGATGATGCAGGTCAATATATACTTTCTCATATTATATAGATATGTATTAAGCTCGTTTGATTGCAATCTTCAATGGAACCTCGTTCACGTCGCTATCCACCACGAACTCGCCCTGAGGTGCAGCTGCAGTCTTGACACTTACAGCCAAGGTCTGTGCGCCGATATACGAAGCGAAAGTCTCGACTGCTGCGTGTACAGCCTCAATCTCCTCAATCTCAACCTCGATCTTGTCGGTAACCTCCAAGCCCGAATCCTTACGGATGTTCTGGATACGGTTTACCAACTCACGAGCAACGCCCTCCTTCTGCAACTCCTCGGTGAGGGTGATATCGAGTGCTACGGTGAGCTTGCCCTCGCTGGTTACCAACCAACCCGGCATATCCTCCGACATAATCTCGAAGTCGGCAGGTGTAACGGTAATCTGCTCGGCACCCATATCGAGTACAATTTCGCTCGACGCCTCGATCTCGGCAATCTTCTCCTGCGAGAACTGTGCAGTCATTGCTGCTATCTGCTTCATATACTTGCCGTAGCGAGGTCCCAAAGTCTTGAAGTTAGGCTTGATACGCTTGGTGATAAGACCTGTAGTCTCGCGGATGAGATCCATCTCCTTGATGTTCACCTCGTTGAGAATGAGTGACTTGACAGCCAGAAGGTGCTCCTCGGTAGCGTCGTCGAGCACAGGAATCAGCACCTTTGCGAGTGGCTGACGCACCTTGATATTGACCTTACGACGCAAAGCGAGTACCATCGACGATACCTGCTGTGCCATAGCCATCATATCCTCCAAACGAGCATCGATAAGCGACTCGTCGCACTTAGGGAACGATGCAAGGTGCACCGAATCCTCCGAGTGGCGCTCACTCAATGCATTCAGGTCGCAGAAGATACGATCCGAAATAAACGGAGCAAACGGAGCAGCCAACTTGGCAACGGTCTCGAGGCAAGTGTAGAGAGTCTGATAAGCCGAGAGCTTATCCTCATTCATCTCACCGCCCCAGAAACGCTTACGGTTGAGGCGAACATACCAGTTCGAGAGATTCTCGCCCACAAACTCCTGAATAGCGCGTGCTGCAGGGGTTGGGTCGTAGTCCTCGAGTGAAGCGGTAACATCCTTAACCAAGGTGTTGAGCAACGAGATAATCCAGCGGTCGATTTCAGGTCGACGCTCCATCGGCACCTCTGCCTCCTTGCCTGTGAAGCCATCGATATTGGCATAGAGCGCAAAGAAGGAGTAGGTATTGTAGAGTGTGCCGAAGAACTTGCGACGCACCTCATCTACGCCCTCGACATCGAACTTGAGGTTCTCCCAAGGATCGGAGTTCGAGATCATATACCAGCGGGTGGCATCTGCGCCATACTTGTTCATAACCTCGAACGGATCGACTGCATTGCCCAAACGCTTCGACATCTTGTTACCATTCTTGTCGAGCACAAGGCCGTTCGAGATGATATTCTTGAAGGCTACGCTGTCGAACAACATTGTAGCGATAGCGTGCAAGGTAAAGAACCATCCACGAGTCTGATCGACACCCTCGGCAATAAAGTCGGCAGGGAAGAGCTTATCGAAGCAGTCGGCATTCTCAAATGGATAGTGACGCTGTGCGTAAGGCATAGCACCCGAATCGAACCAAACATCGATCAAGTCGCTCTCGCGACGCATAGGCTCGCCCTTCGACGATACCAAGACAATGTTGTCTACATATGGTTTGTGGAGGTCGATGCGCTCGGTCGAGTAGTTCTCGGCCGACATATCGCCCACCTTAAAGTTCTTGTATGGATTCTCGGTCATAAAGCCAGCCTCGATCGACTTCTCGATCTCTGTCATCAACTCCTCAACCGAGCCGATACACTTCATCTCCGAGTAGTCCTCGGTAGCCCAGATTGGGAGCGGAGTACCCCAGAAGCGCGAGCGCGAAAGGTTCCAATCAACCAAGCCCTCCAACCACTTACCAAAGCGGCCCGAGCCTGTATACTCCGGCTGCCACTTGATGGTTGCATTGAGCTCCATCATACGCTCACGAAGCGCAGTGGTACGGATAAACCACGAATCGAGTGGGTAGTACAACACAGGCTTGTCGGTACGCCAACAGTGTGGGTATGAGTGGGTATGCTTCTCAATCTTGAATACCTTGCTCTCGCCCTTGAGCATTACGCAGATGTCGATGTCGAGTGTAGTGTCGCTATCTGCCAACGCAGCATCGTAGGCATTCTTCACGTAGCGGCCAGCCCACTCGTTGTAGAGCGCAACATCCACATAGTTCGCAACAAACTCCTTGTCGAGATCCTCCAGACGGAAGAGTCGTCCCGAGCGATCTACCATAGGGCAGTTCTTGCCTGCGGTGTCGACCATAAAGAGAGGCGAGATGCCTGCGGCGCGAGCCACACGGTCATCATCAGCACCGAAGGTTGGTGCGATATGTACGATACCTGTACCGTCAGAGGTTGTTACGTAGTCACCCACGATAACACGGAAAGCATCACCCATAGGCTTAACCCAAGGGATGAGCTGCTCGTAGCGGATGCCCTCGAGCTCCTTACCCTTGATGGTCTGCTCCTCAACCTCGAAAGTACCCTCCTGCTTCTTGCCGAAGTATGAGCCAACGAGCTCCTTCGCCATAATGATGGTCTGACGAGCCTCGGTGTATGGGTTTTGGCACTTTACACGAACATACTCAATCGACGGGCCAACGCAGAGCGCGGTGTTCGATGGAAGAGTCCAAGGTGTAGTGGTCCAGGCGAGGAAGAAAAGCTCGCCCTCAGCGTTTGCAAAGAGGTGCTCGCTCTTCTCGTCACGCACGATGCGGAATTGTGCGGTACAAGTGGTATCCTTGACATCGCGGTAGCAACCCGGCTGGTTCAACTCGTGAGTCGAGAGACCCGTACCCGCAGCAGGCGAGTATGGCTGAATGGTGTAGCCCTTATAGAGCAAACCCTTATCGTAAAGACGCTTGAGGAGGTACCACAAGGTTTCGATATACTTGTTGTCGTAGGTAATATACGGATCGTCGAGATTTACCCAATAGCCCATCTGGCGGGTGAGGTTGCTCCACACATCGGTAAACTTCATCACATCCTCGCGGCAGCGACGGTTGTACTCCTCGACGGTGATCTTCTTGCCGATATCCTCCTTGGTAATTCCGAGAGTCTTCTCTACGCCCAACTCCACAGGCAGACCGTGGGTATCCCAACCGGCCTTACGGTTTACGCGGTAACCCTGCTGGGTCTTGTAGCGGCAGAACACATCCTTGATGGTACGCGCCATAACGTGGTGAATACCCGGCATACCATTCGCCGAAGGGGGGCCCTCGTAGAAGATAAATGCCGGCGCACCCTCGCGCGTTTCGATACTCTTGGCAAAGGTATCCTTCTTGTCCCACTCTGCCAAAACCTCATTGGCAAGTGCCGATAAATCGAGATTCTTATACTCCTTGAACTTCATACTTTAGTATGTTCTTATCTGTTAATAATTTTCAATTCGATGGTTATAATCGCGCAAAGATAAGGATTTTATTGCAAAAACAGCCTCTCAAGCCCCTAAAATTTCGACAAAACCCTGCGAACGCGCTTTTCGTGCGCGATGTAGAGGCGGTCAATCTTGTCGTTGTAGGTCGCTATATCTCGCGGATAGCTCTTCGTAAACTCAACTTTTGGCAACTTAACCTTCAACACCTTACGGACCACATCTTTGTTCAGATAGTTGACACCCTTCGAGACATTGGTGTAGGCCAACGCCTTGAAGTCGCGCGAAAGGTCACGCATAGCACTGCCACTCACACACTTCGGAATCTTGTGCTTGGCTCTCACATAGACAGGCACCGCCATACTCGATACGGGGTGACCATTCATCACCAGCATACGCGGATTGTTGCCATCACAAACCAGAACAAAAGCTCCCACCGACGATGCTCGAGGCACAGTGTAGTTGGCACACTTGTAGCGGTCGTTCGTCTTGAGCACATTGCCAAAACGGATAGTGTTGTAGGAGCGCGAATAGCGGATGAAATCCCACGGCGAGAAGTCGCCCTTATGGTCATTCATCTCTCTCATTATCAGGTCGTAGCGTCGCACCGTAGCGCCTTTGGTAGCCTTGATGCGGGCGTGCGAAAAATTGGTTCTTACATCGAAACCCGCATCGCCTCGCTCCGAGACATCGTAACGACGATAACCCAAGTCCCAGATCTCGAAATAGGCCACCGCACCCGTAGCATCGGCAACACCAATATTCGACTTCGATTTGCGACCTCGCTTGCTCTTGCGAAGCATCTCCTCGAACTCGTCGACTGTAGCACACTTTGCCAATCCGTTCCACATCATAGAGCCACGCAGACGACGACGCTTGCACGCCTTGTACTCCTCAACCGTAGCCGCAGGCATATTGGTTGTTGCGGTACTGATAAAACCGAGTCCCGCCTCGTTGATGCCGGCATAGACAGAATTACCACCACCTTCGATATTCTTGGTGACCGCAGTGTAGGCATAGTCGTAATCGTCAACATACTCGATATGGGTATTGTCGAATGAGTTATCTCGATGTTTCCACAGCAGAGGCACACCCTCAGTTGAGCGGCTGGCGGCAACGATTGCCGAGGTGCAAGCGAGTGCTGCGCTATGCCATAGCATCAGCGCGAGCAAGAGACAAAGATGACGTTTCATTGCGTGACAATCTTAGTAATTAAAACTTGGCCAACACCTTGCGAACCCTCTTTGCGTGCTTTGCAAACTGCTTGTCAATCTTGGCATTGAAAGCCTCGATATCGGCTGGCATCTGCTGAGGCAAGACGATTTCGGGTTGCTTGATTTTGAGCACCTTACGCACTACATCCTTCTGAAGAATTCGATCCTTGCCCACCTTTAGATAGGCCTTCTTCTTGAACTCGTTCGATAGGAGGTACATAGCATTACCATTGACGCACTTTGGGATGTTGTGCTTAGCTTGAACATAGATTGGTACAGCAGTACCTGGCACCGAGTGGCCGATTGTAACCAACATTCGTGGGCACTTCGCATCGCATACTATGACGAACACTCCGGTTGTTGAGTAGCGAGGTACTGTGTGATTTGAGCAGATATACTCATCGTTGTTGGCGAGGATGTCGCCATAGGCGCAAGTATTAAATGAACGCGAGTAGTCGAAGAATTGCTGAGGTGTAAAGTTGCCCTCGTGTGCCTTCATCTCCTTCATAGTGACATCGTAGCGGCGAGTGCTCACACCCCTCTTCTCCTCGATTCCCGAAAAAGAGAAGTTCGAACGCACATCAAATCCCTCCTTGCAGTCGGTAGCGTCGTAGCGATGGTAGTACAAGTCGCCAATCTCGAAATATGCCACAGCACCCTGAGCATCGGCAACTGCGAAGTTGGTGCCGAACTTATGTTTGCGCTTGGTGCTGCGAATAAACTCTTCGAACTCGTCGACGGTGGCGCAGTTGCGGAGCGCATAGTGCCACATCGAGTTCCAACCAACCAGCTTGCGAGTGCAAGCCTCATACTCCTCAATCGGTGAGGCTGGGAGATTTCGAGTTGCGGTGTTGATGATACCGAAACCCGTCTCGTTGATACCCGCATAGGCAGCATTTGAACCCTCCTTGTTTGTTACGATGGCCGTATAGTTGTACTTATCACTTGTAATATACTCCACACGAGTGTCACCCGATTCCGAGTCGCGATGTTTCCACAAGAGTGGCACACCCTCGCTCGAACGCTGTGCAGTGACAATTGCCGATGTACACGCCAACGACTCTACGGTTAGCGCAACAAGCGTAATCAGAAGTAGGGATAGTCGTTTCATCTTTGTAGCTATTTTGGGGTTAAAGTGTTACTCCTCAGGTGCAAACATAGGGTCCCAAGGTGGCAGCACGATAGGCTTCTGCTTGAGCATATCGAGCACATCTTGTGGCACATACTTGCGCTCCACCACCAGGCGGAACATATACTCGTTGAACCACTCGTCGGTCATAATGAGGTTGCCCTTGTAACCCGACTTTGCACCCCAGCTATTCTCGACCATCCACTTGCGTGGTGCACCCTTCTCATCGAGGTCGACTGCGATGAGTGTCATTGCGTGCGACGAGCCACTTGCATAGGTCATCACTCGCTCACGCTTGGTCATCGGAAACTTGGTGCGGAACAACGATTCGTAGTCGTAGTTTGCCAAGTCGAGAGTACCCTTCGTGCGGTCGAAGAACTTGCCCACATCGCACGAGAAGTACATTGCAGTATTATCCTTGATCGAGGCGATAGCCATCTCCTTGATACGCTCGATCGGGAGGTTGATATAGAGCCAATTCTCGCCATCGTAGATGTGGCGGTCGTACTCGATCTCGTAGACCTTGCCATACTCGCGTGCAGGGTCATTCATAATCATAATGTAGTTACCCTCAAGGTCCTCACCTATAAACTTGTCGTAGAACGATTTAGGGGTATATCTCTCGGTCGAGACAACCTCGCCACGACGATTGCGCAGAGTCCACTCGAACTCGGTTGGCGGAACGCCCAAACACTCCACCAGGAGGCGGTAAATCTCGGTCAACTGCTCCACCTTCAATGCCGAGGCAGCCTTGTCGCTCTTGGCGGCACGAAGAGCCAACGCATACTCACGCAACTTGAGCGAGAGAATCATTCGCATATTGCGGGTATTGTTGCTCTGGAAGGTCTCGGGCATCACCTCTTTTGGTACAAGGCCGTACTTCATCACCAAGTTCGACACACCCGTAAACTGACCTCCGTCACCTATCGGATTGTGCAACAACCAATCGACCTTGCGATCCTCGAAAGCGAGCGAGCGTGTGTCGATAATTGCCTGAAGGAAGAGGTTCGATTTCTCGAGCAGATCGTAGAACGAACAGTAGTTCTGCGAGAACTCCATCTCCGAGAGTTCGTACTTGTCTATCATCTTGGCACGCAAGACATTAAGGCCCGTAAAGAGCCAGCAGCGACCCGACGATTTCTGGTCGGTGATGCCGCGAGTCTTTACACGGTGCGAGAAGTGGGTGTCGCACATTGCGAGGTTGTCGCCATTGGTTGCAAGCACCGCAATCGAGGTGGTGGCAAGTGCATTTTTAATAGCCTTCTGCGCAGGCTCTGCGGTGTAGCCCTCGCGGATTTTTGCCAACATCTTGGCATCTATTCCGCCATCCTTGACCTCTGCATCCGATGCCCAAACAACACCCAATGCAATTGCTAAAACAAGTAGTCTCTTCATAATTGTATCTTTTATTTGATTCGATTCTCAGACAAAGATAGCAAAATTTTGCAGAAAAAACAATAGTTTTTTCGCAATGAGTGCGAATGATATGCATAAAAATCGTATCTTTGCTGCGATTCTAAAAAAATATCGAAATGAGAAGGATTTTATCTATCGTAATTGCAGCGACGCTGCTCCTCGGAGCGCAGTCGTGCGAAGATATAGATGTGGTGAAGGAGACCTCCATCAGCTGCCTCACCCAGGGTTTCAACGACGGAGGATCGACCACACTCGCCGAGTGGAACAAGGGGGAGCAGATCTACCTCTACCGAGGAGAGGATTGGAGCTCAGCATTGTTCAACCTGACATCGGGCGCAGGCTCGTCGACAGCAACCTTCGCCGGTAGCACCGCAGGCACGAAGGCGGGCTACTACGCCATCCGCCCCGCAAAGGCAGCCGGAGCAATTCGCAACAACAGCGAGATAACCATCAATGTCGAGCCTACGAACATATTCTTTGCGGACGAGAACTCCTCCACAGCAGTACCGCAGATTGGCAAGGGCAACGCCGGTGGACTCACCTTCAGCCCTATATTCGGTGCGCTGAAATTCAACATCGAAGGGGTAAATTCGGTCTCGTTCGTGCAGGTGTCTGTACCAAACGAGGATCGCGGAGTGTGTGGTACATTCCAATACAAACTTACCGATGATACACTCTATGGCAAGGAGGTAGAGCACAAGGCCGAGCGCACCTGCTCGCCTGCTATGGATATCTCGTCGAGCAAGTGCATATATGTGGCACTCCCTCCCGGTGGCTACAAGGCTGTCGATTTGCTCATCTCCGATGGCGAGAGTGGCGAGAAGCACCTCTACCGCGCACAAAACATCGCAGTGCGCCGTGGCACAGCTATGTCCATCCCATCCTCCTCGTATGTCTATGTGCCTAAGGTTGTGGGTCGCTGGCATCTCAAGAGCTATTGCGGCAAGGCTACACCTGTCGACCTCTACATCGAGTTCACGGCAGACTACAAATTTACAATTCTGCAGCGTAGCGGATCGGCAGGCTATGTCGAGTTCAAAGGTGCCTACACCGAAGATAAGGAGAGCGCCACGATCTCGGGTACATATAGCGATGGCGAGAGCTGGGGCGATAGCTACAGATACCTCCTCAGCGACAATATGGAGCTTATCCTGACAAGCACATCCAACAATGCCGAGGTGTCGGTATACGAGGAGGCAACTATGCCTAAAGTGAACTCCGCAGCGGCAATCAGTCGTGCCGACGCAAGCAGTGTTAAACCTTTGTAATCGAGAGCGAATATGAGAGATTTTTTATATATAGTTATGGGTGCATTGCTACTTGCTGGCTGCACACGCGATTTGACCGATCAGACAATCTCGGAGGCGGAAACTGCCACTGCCGAGAAGATACTTAACGAGTCGAACGATGCCCTCCAGGGCTCTATCATCGTGCGCTTTGCTCCGAGTGCCGAGAGTCGTTTGGCCACACGCTCGGGTGCCACACGCTCGGGTATCGAAGGGGTCGATGCCATCCTCGATAACATCGAAGGCTACGCAGTCGAGCCTGTCTTCAACATCACCGATAAGAACCGCGACAAGGTACACGAACGAGGACTGCATCTCTGGTATACACTCCACTTCAGCGAGGAGTGCGACATCGACACCGTAGCCGCAGAATTGGCAAAGGTGACCGAGGTGGAGCGTCTGCAGTTCTCGCAGAGGGTGTGCCACACCCACAATCCGGAGATGGTTACAGCCACACAGATTCAACACAATGCCTCAACTATGTCAACAAGAGCGAGTGGCAGCATCGCATTCAACGACTCATACCGCATATATCAGTGGGCACTCAACAATCTCGGAAGCAACTCGGAGGTCCGAGATGCCGGAGTGGCAGAAGACCTGCCACCCGTTATGGCCGGTGCCGATATCAATGTCATACCTGCCTGGCGATTGTGCAAGGGCGATCCGTCGATTATCGTAGCGGTACTCGACGAGGGTGTGATGTATAGCCACGAGGATTTGGCGGCAAATATGTGGACCAACAGTGGTGAGATCGAGGGCGATGACATCGACAACGACCACAATGGCTATGAAGACGACATCCACGGTTTCAACTTCGTGCGCCTCGACAACAATATCAAGTGGGACAATAAGAACGACTCGGGCCACGGAACACACGTTGCCGGCATCATATCGGCGGTAAACGACAACGAGATTGGCATCTGCGGCATTGCAGGCGGTAGTGGCAATAACGATGGTGCAAAGATTATGTCGGTACAGATATTCTATGGCAATGGTGGTGCAACCACAGCAAATGTTGCCAAGGGTATACAATATGCCGCTGACAATGGTGCGCACATTCTGCAGAATAGCTGGGGTTACAAATCAAATTTGGTAGACTCATCAGCACCATCCAACGACCGCGGCTACAAGAGTCGCCTTCGTCTCGAGGCAGAGGCTATAGACTACTTTGTTGCAAATGGTGGTGACGACGAGGGCCCACTCAAGGGTGGCCTGGTCATCTTTGCCGCAGGCAACGACGGAGTGGCTCTTCCGGGCTACCCTGCAGCATACGAGCCTTGCGTATCGGTGGCAGCATTCTCGCCTTCACTTCGCCCAACATACTTCACTTGCTATGGCACGGGCACCGACATCGTCGCTCCGGGTGGCGAAGGCCTCTACACTAATGGAGCGATACTCTCGACCGTACCCGACGAGCACGACGACCCTTCGATCGAGCACTACGGATTGATGCAGGGCACATCGCAGGCCTGTCCGCACGTCTCGGGCATTGCGGCTCTCGGATTGGCATACGCAAAGAAGCTCGGCAAACGATACACCGCCAACGAGTTCCGCTCGATGTTGCTGTCGGCAACAAACAACATTGACCCATACCTTACGGGCTCAATCTACATCCCAAGCGCCAGAATGACGGTAAACTACCCTAACTACAAAGGCTTAATGGGCGCAGGATATATCGATGCATACAAGCTCCTTTTGCAGATTGACGGAACTCCTTATACCGTAGTAGGCACAGGCGCAAACCAAAAGATTGATCTCGCACCATACTTTGGCGACGGAGTTCACAACGCCCAGCTGCACCAGGTCAAGATTTCCGATGAGGAGAAGCTTGCCATTGGCCTTGGCGACTGCACCTTCGAGGAGGGCAAGCTCATTGTCACCTGCTCGAAGAGCGGCGTAGCAACCCTCACCGTAACACTCCTCGTGGGCGGTGGCTCGCTCAACAATAGCGCAGCACCATACCCTACAAAGGTAACGAAGAGCTTTGTGCTGATGACCAAGTCTGGCGTCGCTTCGAACAATGGATGGCTGTAGCATAGGTCGCTAAATGACAGAAACCGAGGGCTTCAAGCTCTCGGTTTTTTTGTCACGCCTCGCAATCCCTCCCCCACTCACTCTTGGGTATCGAAAATGATACCCAGGGATATGGGGTGCACTCTAAGAATATGGAGACACCCCGCTCCCCAAGCAACTACGGGTATCGAAAACGATACCCAGCAGAAAAAGATTGTGACTAGTCTATGTAAGAATCCCTGCAAAAAATGTGGGTATCGAAAACGATACCCAGCCATCATAGCGTAGTGGCATTATAGTTTGCGCCACCGCACAACCTCGCACACCTCTTGGGTATCGAAAACGATACCCAGCTATCATAGCGTAGTAGCATTATAGTTTGCACCACCGCACAACTTCGCACACCTCTTGGGTATCGAAAACGATACCCAGCAGAAAAAGATTGTGACTAGTCTATGTAAGAATACCTACAAAAAATGTGGGTATCGAAAACGATACCCGGCAATAAGAGGCAAGGGGCAGTCTATATGAGGATGCCTATATATAAAAACTTGGGTATCGAAAACGATACCCATATATTCGGAGGAGCTCCAATCCCCACGCAACCCAATTTCTCCTCAGAAGTCGTGAGGGAGAGGATTACACCTCGAAAGAAAAAGCGGCTTTGAGTAAGGGAATTTTGTGCCAAACAAGTACACTCGACCACCCAAAACTGATTTTAAGCGGATGAGCGCAACACCCCACCCCGCAGCCCAATTTCTCCTCAGAAGTCGTGAGGTAGAGGATTACACCTCGAAAGAAAAAGCGGCTTTGAATGAGGGAATTTTGTGCCAAACAAGAAAGCGAGTCCGCAGCATACTCATCGTATGTGAGGACTCGCTTATCGCAGTGCGGTGCAAAAGTCACCGCTCAAAATGCTTTTACTTGAGGTGTGGACCTGCTGCTACGAGAGCCTTACCAGCCTCGTTAGTAGTGTACTTGCCGAAGTTCTTGATGAAACGGCCAGCGAGGTCTGCAGCCTTGGTCTCCCACTCTGCTGCGTCAGCGTAAGTGTCGCGTGGGTCGAGGATTGCAGGATCTACGCCTGGGAGTGCAGTTGGAACCTCGAAGTCGAATACAGGGATCTTCTTGGTTGGAGCCTCAAGGATAGCACCGTCGAGGATAGCGTCGATGATACCACGAGTATCCTTGATAGAGATACGCTTGCCGGTACCATTCCAACCTGTGTTTACGAGGTATGCCTTAGCACCGCTCTTCTCCATACGCTTAACGAGCTCCTCAGCGTACTTTGTAGGGTGCAACTCCAAGAATGCCTGGCCGAAGCAAGCCGAGAAGGTTGGAGTAGGCTCGGTGATACCGCGCTCTGTACCAGCCAACTTAGCGGTGAAGCCCGAGAGGAAGTAGTACTTAGTCTGCTCTGGGGTCAAGATCGAAACCGGAGGCAATACGCCGAATGCATCAGCCGAGAGGAAGATAACATTCTTTGCAGCCGGAGCAGCCGAGATAGGCGATACGATGTTATCGATGTGGTAGATAGGGTACGAAACACGAGTGTTCTCGGTTACGCTCTTATCGTTGAAGTCGATCTTGCCGTTCTCGTCAACAGTTACATTCTCGAGGAGAGCGTCGCGCTTGATAGCGTTGTAGATATCCGGCTCAGACTCCTTGTCGAGCTTGATAACCTTAGCGTAGCAACCACCCTCAAAGTTGAAGATACCGTTGTCGTCCCAACCGTGCTCGTCGTCACCGATAAGCTGACGCTTTGGATCGGTCGAGAGAGTAGTCTTACCTGTACCCGAAAGACCGAAGAAGATAGCGGTCTCACCCTTCTCGTTGGTGTTAGCCGAGCAGTGCATCGAAGCGATACCCTGCAATGGGAGGT
>JAFVOR010000105.1 GCA_017505725.1 Alistipes sp. | reverse complement strand
GCGACAAAGGCATTGACCAAACGAAGCAGATGGGCGACAGATATATCACTATCGGTCCAGATTTTTCGCAGGACAGCGAGGTGTCGGAGTTTGTCGAGGACCCGATGCTTTTGAAGACTTGGCGACAGACTCTCTACAACGATGGTATTCGCGCTCGCATTGGTCGTTGGAATGTATGTGGCAATCCTATCGCAATACTTATTGACTTTACAACCCTCTTTGCTAACAAAGACGAGGTATTGAAGGAGTTATGGGAGACTTATAGCGTAGACTCTATTTCGGGACAGTGGGACTATGTTGAGCCTGTATTGTTCGGTTACTTGGCTGGTAAGGTTATCGAGTCGTATGTAGATAACTTCTGCGCTACTACCGAGAAGGCTGTAGCTCACTTCCACGAGTGGATGACCTGCTCGGGTGGTCTTTACCTCCGCAAGCACTCTCCATATATCGCAACTGTGATGAGTACCCACGCAACTGTAATGGGCCGTTGCATCGCTGGAAACAACCTTCCACTCTATGGCAACTTGGAGCAGTTCAATGCAGACGATTTGGCTCGTCAGTTCAATGTTGTGGCGAAGCACTCTATTGAGAAGATGGGCGCAAAGAATCACGACGCATTCCTCTCTGTGAGCGATATTACAGCTCGCGAGTGTACGCATTTGCTCGGCAAGGAGGTTGATGTTGTAACTCCAAATGGCTTTGAGAATGACTTTGTATGGAGTGGCAAGGAGTATACCGCAAAGCGCAAGGAGGCTCGCAAGGCGATGATTGAGGTTGCCGAGGCTTGTCTTTCGCACAAGTTCGAGAAGGAGCCGCTTATCGTTGGCACAAGTGGTCGCTACGAGTTCCACAATAAGGGATTGGATATCTTCTTCGATGCGTTGAAGGCTCTTGAAAATTCGGGTAAACTTGAGCGTGAGGTGTTGGCTTATGTAACAGTTCCTGCTGCAAATCTCGGCGCACGCCACGACTTGCAGGCTCACTTGCAGGATAAGTCGCAGCCAATCGATGTTTCGCAGTATCGTTACTCGACACATGTTCTTGAGAATACCGCTTGGGATCAGGTTGCAAATGCTATCAATGGTAGTGTTCTCGATCGTGCCGAGTCGAAGGTTAAGGTTATCTTCGTTCCTACATATCTCAATCAGAACGACGGAATTTTCAATAAGAGCTACTACGAGTTGCTCGTGGGTATGGATGTTACAATCTATCCATCGTATTACGAGCCTTGGGGATACACTCCGCTTGAGTCTATCGCATTCTCGATTCCTACCGTGACAACCACTTTGGCAGGTTTCGGCGTTTGGGCTGCAGAGCAGGAGAAGAACAATGGTGTAGTGGTTGTTGAGCGCAACGATAATAATACTGCCGAGGCTGTTGCTTCGGTTGCAGATGCGGTGCTTCGCTTCCTCGCTCTCTCGGATAAGGAGGTTACGGCTGTTCGCAAGGCTGCATTCGAGATGTCGAAGAAGGCTCTTTGGGATAACCTCTTCTCATACTATCAGAAGGCTTATCACTGCGCAATTGAGAGCTGCATTGCTCGTACAAATCGTGCTGTAATGGGTGACGGAGGTGCTTCGCACGAGCAGATTAACTTTGTGCGTCAGCAGTTGTTCGTTGAGCGTCCTAATTGGCAGCGCGTAATGGTTGAGAAGTCGTTGCCTGCACGCTTGCGTCCACTTGAGGAGTTGTCGCGCAACTTGTGGTGGAGCTGGACTCTCGGTGCTCGTGATTTGTTCGAGGCTATTGACAAGGAGTTGTGGGTAGAGGTTGATCGCAACCCTATCGCATTGCTCGATAAGTTGTCTATGGAGCGTCTTTCGGAGATTGAGAAGGATGAGGCATTCCTCGCTCGTATGGATGCGGTATATGCACAGTTCCAGGATTATATGAACGAGAAGCCAAATCCAAAGGCTCCGAAGATTGCCTACTTCTCGATGGAGTATGGTTTGCACCACTCGTTGAAGATCTATTCGGGAGGTCTTGGAATCTTGGCAGGTGACTACTTGAAGGAGGCATCGGATAGAAATACCCCAATGGTGGCGGTAGGTCTTTTGTATCGCTATGGATATTTTACACAGCGTCTTTCGGCACAGGGTGCGCAGGAGGCTACCTACGAGGCACAGAACTTCTTTAAGTTGCCAATCTTGCCTGTTCGTGAGGAGGATGGCTCGTGGGTAACTACACAGGTCGCTCTCCCAGGTCGTACTCTGAGCGCGCGTGTATGGCGTTGTCAGGTTGGTCGTACTCCGTTGTACTTGCTCGATGCGGACTACGAGGCTAACCTTGAGGAGGATCGTCAGGTAACACACTATCTCTACGGTGGCGATTGGGAGAATCGTTTGAAGCAGGAGATTTTGCTCGGTATCGGTGGTATCCGCGCCCTCAACAAGATGGGTATCAAGCAGGAGGTTTACCACTGCAACGAGGGACACGCTGCATTTATCGGTGTAGAGCGCGTGCGCAACTTGATGTCGCGTAAGAAGCTCTCGTTCTCGGAGGCGTTGGAGGTTGTGCGCTCGTCGTCGCTCTTTACGACTCACACCCCTGTACCTGCAGGTCACGACGCATTCCCTGAGTCGATGATTCGTCAGTATATGTCGCACTACCCAGATGCACTTGGCATCACTTGGGATCAGTATATCAACCTCGGAAAGGTTAATCCAAACGATCCGAACGAGCGTTTCTCGATGTCGGTACTCGCTTGCAACCTTTCGCAGGAGGTTAATGGTGTATCGTGGTTGCACGGAGAGGTATCGAAGGATATCCTCGGAAATATGTGGCCAGGATACTTCAAGAAGGAGCTGCACATCGGTTATGTAACAAACGGTGTTCACTTCCCAACTTGGACAGCGTCAAATATGCGTCGTCTTTACTCGCGTTACTTCCCTGAGGGATTCGAGGGACACACCTACAATATCCCTGAGTGGAAGAAGGTTTACAATATTCCTGATGAGGAGTTGTGGAACGAGCGTATGTTCCTCAAGCAGCGACTTATCAAGACTATCAAGCGTCGTTACACCGATCCTACACAGGTGCGTTTCGACCGCCCAAGCCAGATGGTACAGGTGGCAGATCGCATCAAGCCAGAGGTTTTGACCATCGGTTTCGCGCGTCGTTTCGCTACTTACAAGCGTGCATACCTCCTCTTCTCGAACTTGGAGCGTCTGTCGGCTATCGTAAATAACAAGCAGCGTCCTGTTCAGTTTATCTTTGCAGGTAAGGCTCACCCAGCCGATAAACCAGGTCAGGATCTGATCAAGCGTATCGTTGAGGTGTCGTTGATGCCTGAGTTCGTAGGTAAGATTATCTTCTTGCAAAACTACGATATGGAGTTGGCTCGTCGTATGGTTCAGGGTGTGGATGTATGGTTGAATACTCCTACTCGTCCATTGGAGGCTTCGGGTACTTCGGGCGAGAAGTGTGTGATGAATGGTGTTATGCAGTTCTCGGTACTCGACGGCTGGTGGGTTGAGGGCTACAAGGAGAATGGCGGTTGGGCTCTCCCTATGGAGCGTACCTTCGCAGATCAGGGCTTCCAGGATGAGCTTGATGCCGAGATGATCTATACCACTATCGAGGAGCAGATTGCACCTAAGTACTATGCTCGCAACGAGAAGGGAATACCTACCGATTGGGTTGCTTCGATCAAGAAGTGTATCTCGGATATTGCATCGAACTTCACCACAAACCGTATGCTCATTGACTATGAGGAGCGTTTCTACAACAAGCTCGCAGCTCGCAAGAAGGAGCTTATATCGAACAACTACATCCTCGCTCGCGAGATTGCAGCTTGGAAGCGCAAGGTTTCGGCAGCTTGGGATAGCGTACGAATCCTCGACTCGCAGCGTGTTCGTGTAGATAAGGAGTCGATGATGCTCGGCGAGAAGTATCACTTTGAGGTTAAGCTCGATGTTGCAACTCTCTCACCAGAGGAGATAGGCGTGGAGTTGGTTATTGCAAAGCAGATGGTTGGTCAGCAGGCTCCAGATATCACTCTTATCGAGCAACTTAAGCTCGTTAAGACAGAGGGTACAACAGCAATCTATATGCTGGATGTAGTTCCAAACCGCACTGGTGCATTTGACATTGCATTGCGAGTTTATCCAAAGAACGAGAAGTTGCCATATCGTATGGACTTTGCCCTCGTAAAATGGGCTTAATTTGAGGCCGTCTGTTGGGCTCTTTTCTCACCAATCTGCGGACGGCAAATTCCTCACATACGACTTAGTATGCTGCGGATTTGCCGCCTTGCTTGGCGAAAAAAATAGCTCCAACATACAACCTCAAAGGGTTTTTGATGTAAAGTTGCTCCTCTGAAATTGTTAAAGAGGGTAGAGGCAATAGAGTTTCGTAAGCCTTGAAACTGCTCCTCTAAAAGCAATTTTATAGAGTGGCAAAGGTGAAGAGAGTAACACTAACGATTCTAATAATTAGCTAATGGCCAATGGCCAACGGCTAATAGCGAAAAAAAAACATACATCAATACTGTTGGGCGCAGAGAATGCTCAGCAGTATTTGGTGTGTAAATAGAGCAAAGAGTTTGAAAAATGCTCTATTTCGTTGGAAATTGTAAAAAGAGTGGTCTATTTTTGAAAATATTTGACTTTTCTTGAACAATTACACGAAAAATTTATTAACTTTACGGAACAGAACTAAATTTCATATTATATAAACTATGCCGGGACTAAAATTCGACAAGCAAGAACTTGGTAACCTGGAGTATTCGTTGCAACGCGAAATGTTGGCTACTGACCGCCGTGGCGGTTATATGAGTACAACTATCGTAGGTTGCAACACTCGCAAGTACCACGGGTTGATTGTTGCCCCGATTGATTCGAGCAACAATGCCTATGTGTTGCTATCGTCGCTTGACGAGACTATTGTGCAACACGATCAGTCATTCAATTTGGCTCTTCACCGCTTTCGTGGTGTGTACGAGCCTCGAGGACACAAGTATATCACCGATTTCGAGTATACTCCGTGTCCAACTATCACTTACCGTGTCGGAGGTGTAATTCTCCGCAAGGAGATTCTTTGGATTCACAAGCGTACACAGATGATGATTCGCTAT
>JAFVOR010000104.1 GCA_017505725.1 Alistipes sp. | reverse complement strand
CAATCAAAAAGTGTGCGCAACAACTTGCGCGAGAGGTTGGAGTTCGAGGGGTTCTCGACCGAGGGGGCAGAGACAGCTGACCTTGCCCGCAAGATGTGCGAAAATATCCCATTCGACATTATTCTCTCCGATACAGCCGAAGGGCTTGACGAGATTGCGCTACCCTTCATCGTACTCTCGCGCAACAACGACATCGACTCGGCAGTCGAGGCTGTGCGCCACGGAGCGATAGATTTTTTGACCAAGCCGATTGATATGAATCGTCTACTGAAATCGATTCGCAAGGCGATTAACAAAACATCGAAAGAGGCTCCTGCTCCGCGAGCAAAGAGTGTGCGACAACGACACAATGCCGAGTGCCACACAATCGAGCCTATTATTGGAAGTTCGGAGGAGATTGTGCATGTCAGGGAGCTTATAGAGAAGGTTGCACAGAGCGAGGCGCGAGTGCTTATTACAGGCGAGAACGGAACAGGCAAAGAGTTGGTTGCAAAGTGGTTACACTGCAAGAGCCACCGTGCCGAAGCCCCATTCGTGGAGGTAAACTGCGCAGCCATACCATCGGAGCTTATTGAGAGCGAACTCTTTGGACACGAACGAGGAGCCTTCACCTCTGCCATAAAGCAGCGCAAAGGCAAATTCGAGCAGGCAGATGGCGGAACGCTCTTTATGGATGAGATTGGCGATATGTCGCTCTCGGCACAAGCAAAGGTATTGCGCGCATTGCAGGAGCGCAAAATCTCCCGTGTCGGCAGCGACCGTGATATCGAGGTGGATGTTCGCGTAATTGCCGCCACAAACAAAAACCTCGAAAAGGAGATTCGCGAGGGAAATTTCCGCGAAGATTTGTACCACCGCATTGGGGTAATCTTGATAAAAGTTCCACCTTTGCGCGAGCGAAAAGGGGATGTTGCAATACTTATCAACTACTTTTTGGAGAGCATTTGCCGAGAGTACAATATCCCAACAAAAAAGATTGATGCAGAGGCTGTTGCAAGGTTGTCAGATAGGCGTTGGAGTGGCAATATCCGAGAGTTGCGCAACATAGTCGAGAGGTTGGTTGTCCTAAGTGGAGCAACCATCACCACGGAGGATATAGAGTCTTATTGCTAAGTTTACAATCATAAGCCAAGGGTTACAAGCCATTGGCTTTTTTTAGAAAAATTGTCAATTGTCAATTGTCAATTGTCAAATATATTTGTATATTTGCGCCCACAATATATATACCCAAAGTGATGAAAGCAGTTTCAACAGTTAAGGCTCTGCGCGAGGAACTCGCAGCGTGCCGAGATAAGAAGATAGGTTTCGTGCCAACAATGGGTGCATTGCACGAGGGGCACATTTCGCTTGTTACCCGCGCTCGCAAGGAGTGCGATGTAGTGGTGGCGAGTGTATTCGTAAACCCAACACAATTCAACGACAAAAACGATTTGCGCAACTACCCTCGCACCCCTGAGGCAGATGCAGCAATGCTCGAAGCGGCAGGAGTAGATTTGGTACTCTTCCCTTCGGTCGAGGAGATTTATCCTGAGCCAGATACCCGCCAATTCGACTTCGGTCAGATTGACAAGGTTATGGAGGGTGCAACACGCCCTGGACACTTCAACGGCGTGGCACAGGTGGTTTCACGACTCTTTGCAATTGTCGAGCCTACTTGCGCCTACTTCGGCGAGAAGGACTTTCAGCAGATTGCAGTAATTCGTGCAATGGTCAAACAGCTCGGACTCTCTGTGGAGATTATCGACTGCCCAATCGTGCGTGATACAGATGGCTTGGCTCGTTCGTCACGCAACCTCTTGCTCACTCCAGCGCATCGTGCCGCAGCACCTCATATCTACGAGGTGTTGAGCGCAGCACAAGCGAAGGTTGGCGAGTTATCGCCCGCAGAATTGACCGCTTGGATTACTGCTGAGGTGGAGAAGAACGAACTTCTGAAAGTGATATATTTCGCAGCGGTCGATGCACTCTCGATGCAGACTATCGAGGAGTGGAGCGACTCGGAGCGTGTGCAGGGTTGCATAGCAGTTCAGGCTGGCGAAATCAGATTGATTGATAATATAAAACTTAAATAAGACGATGTATATTGAGGTAATGAAGTCGAAGATTCACCGTGTAACGGTGACTCAGGCGAATGTCGATTATGTCGGCAGTATTACTATTGACTCAGCATTGATGGAGGCAGCGAACTTGATTCGTGGCGAGAAGGTGCAGGTTGTGAATGTCACAAATGGCGAGCGACTCGAAACCTACGCCATTCCGGGCGAGAAGGGCAGCGGTGTAATATGCTTGAATGGCGCAGCTGCACACAAGGCAAATGTGGGAGATATAGTTATCATCATCTCCTACGCTTCGATGGATTTCGAGGAGGCAAAAACCTTTGAGCCGAATGTGATTTTCCCTGATACCGCAACCAACAAGTTGGTGCGATAATAATTGACAATTGATAATTGACGAATTGACAATTAAAGGAATTTATATTTAGGCCTGCGGCGCAATAATTTTTGATTTTTAATTCTTATTCTTAATTTCAAAGTGGATACACTTTTATCTGTTCTTGCCGTATTGTTTGGCGTAGTGGGTTGTGTGGGTTGTATTGTTCCCATACTGCCAGGTGTGATGCTATCCTATATTGGATATCTCTGCCTATACTTCTGCACCTACTCCGAGATTTCGGTCACTTGGCTTGTGGTTTTCGGAGTATTGACGCTCATCGTGTCGGTGCTTGACTATATTTTGCCATCCTATATGGCAAAGAGATTCGGTGGCTCGAAAGCGGGCGAACGAGGTGCTATGGCAGGAGCAATTGGCGGTTTCCTCTTTGGGCCTATCGGCATTATCGTAGGACCATTTGTGGGAGCAGTGCTTGGAGAGTTGATTTTTGACAGTAAAGACAAACAACGCGCATTGCGGAGTGGCTTTGGCTCGTTCCTCTCCTTCTTTGTCGGCACAGGCATAAAACTCGCACTCTCGCTGTGGCTTACGGTGGAGATTTGTATCGATGTGTTCAAATATGCCTTTTAGATAAGAGATGAAAACAAAGTTTTCAAATTGACAATTGACACTTGATAATTAAAGGAATTTATATTTAGGCCTGCGGCGAAATAATTTTCAATTTAGCTAATGGCAAATGGCTAAAAGCAAAAATACTATGAAAAGATTTGGTTGGTTAATGATTTTGGTGGCGATGGTTGCCGTTTCGTGCGGTTATCGCTACGAGAGCGTAGAGGGCGACAAGTCCGCTACACGCATATACACACTCAAAAACGGATTGAAGGTCTATATGTCGGTAAACAAGGAGCAACCTCGTTTGCAGACGATGATTGCCGTGCGTGTAGGCTCGAAGAATGACCCTGCCGAGACGACAGGTTTGGCGCACTACTTTGAGCATTTGATGTTCAAGGGTACCGACAAGTTCGGAACTCAGAACTACGAGGCGGAGAAGCCTCTGCTTGACGAGATTGAGCGTCTGTTCGAGGTATATCGTGCCACCACTGACGAGGCGGAGCGCAAGGCGATATATGCAAAGATTGACAGCGTATCGCAGGAGGCATCGAAGTATGCCATTCCGAACGAGTACGACAAGTTGATGCAGGCAATTGGTGCTGACGGCACAAATGCTTGGACTTCGTATGACGAAACAAACTATGTGGAGGATATCCCATCGAACCAGATTGAGAATTGGGCAAAGATTCAGGCGGAGCGATTCGAGAATGCTGTAATTCGTGGTTTTCACACCGAACTCGAAACGGTTTACGAGGAGTACAACATGGGACTCACTCGCGACAATGGCAAGTTGTTCGACAAGTTGTTGGCTCTCACCTTCCCTGACCATCCGTATGGCACACAAACCACAATCGGTAAGCAGGAGCATCTGAAAAATCCGTCAATCACAAATATCAAGAACTACTACAAGACCTACTATGTGCCAAACAATATGGCAATATGTATGGCGGGAGATTTCAACCCCGACGAGGCGATTGTGATTATTGACAAGTACTTCGGAAAACTCAAACCAAATCGCAAACTCCCAAAGGTCAAGGAGTACAAGCCTGCTCGTATGACCGAGGTTAAGGAGGCGGAGGTTTACGGCTTGGAGAGTGAGAGCGTGGCTATCGCTTGGCCTATCGAGGGTGCAAAGAGCGAAGGCAGACTTGTAGGTGCATTACTCTCATCGGTCCTCTCGAATGGAGGAAATTGCGGTCTGCTCGACACCAATCTTTTGCAGGAGCAGAAGGTTCTCGATGCGTGGGGCGGAGTGGAGTATCTTGCAGATGCAGGTATCGTAACCCTAATGGGCGAGCCAAAGCAGGGGCAATCGCTCGAAGAGGTGCGAGATTTGCTGCTTGCCGAGGTTGCAAAGTTGCGCAACGGAGAGTTTGACTCCGACCTCTTGAAAGCGATCATTGCCAACTATCGCCGTGGCGAGATGGCGGATTTGGAGAACAACTTTGTCCGTGCCTACAAGATGGAGGCGGCATTTATCAATGGTTTGGATTGGGAGGTTGTCGCAACCGAGATTGACCGTGCAGCCGATATTACCAAAGATGATGTCGTTGCATGGGCAAACAAGAATATGCCTGCCGAGGGTTACTGCGTAGTCTACAAGCGTCAGGGCGAGGATAAGTCGCAGAAGAAAATCGACAAACCTTCGATAACCCCTATCTCGGCAAATCGTGATGCACAGAGCGACTATCTCGTTGCTACTCAGCAGTCGGAGGTTGCGCCTATTGCCCCACAATTTATCGACTATGAGCGCGATATGGGACAGGCCAAATTGGAGAGTGGATTGGAGGTGCTATACAAGCGTAACGAAACAAACGAGCTATTCTCGCTTATCTACCTCTACGACTTTGGCACTACAACCGTAAAGTCTATGGCTTTGGCTGCCGACTATATGGAGTTGCTCGGTACAGTAGAGAAGAGTGCAGAGGATATTAAGCGAGAGTTATTCGATCTTGCTTGCTCGTTCAATATCACCGTAACGGGCGATAAGACCTACCTTATAATAAGTGGTCTTTCCGAGAATATGGAGCGTGCGATGACCATTATTGAGGATTACATTGCCAATGTCAAGGGCGATGAGAGTATTTTGCAGGGAGTGAAGAGAGACTTCGAGCAACAGCGCATAAATGCCAAGGCTTCGCAACAGGAGAACTTCCACCGTTTGCAGAACTACTGCCTCTATGGTGGCGACTACATTCGTACATGCACAATGTCAAACAAGGAGTTGCAAGAGATTTCGTCGGAGGAGCTACTCGCCAATATCAAGCAGCTGCCGAAGATTAAGCACCGCGTAATGTATTACGGGCCACACCACCTCAATGACTTTGTAGGTGTACTCTATAATATACATCAAACAGACGACCATCTTCTTGACTTGAAGTCGGAGTCTACGCCTACAAAAGCTGTAACAAAGTCGAATGTTCTCTTTGCGCAGTACGATGCGAAGCAGGTGTATTATATGCAGTATTCGTGTCGTGAGGGGG
>JAFVOR010000103.1 GCA_017505725.1 Alistipes sp. | reverse complement strand
TTGAGCCGTTATGGAGTATAGTCCCTCGGCGAGTTTCAGCACGGAGTTGCCCACAAATCCATCACACACCACCACATCGGCGCACTCCGAAGTGAAGATGTGCGAGGCCTCGATATTTCCAACAAAGTTGTAACGCCCCGTCTCGCTGCCAACCTGCAACAACTCGTAGGTCGTTTTCGTAAGCATATTACCTTTGCTCGACTCGCTACCTATATTAAGTAGTGCCACACGAGGATTGGCTATGCCAAGCACCGATTCGGCATATATCGAGCCTATGAGGGCGTACTGCTCCAAGATATCAGGCTTGCAATCGACATTCAGACCGACATCGAGTATCACGACGGGTTGCCCCGTAGTCGTTGGAATTGCAGTCGAGATTGTTGGGCGGATTACGCGCTCGATAACGCGAATAATCTGCGTTGAGCCAACCATCATCGCTCCCGTCGAGCCAGCACTCGCAAAACCATCAATTTTGCCCTCTGCCAACTGTCGAAAGCCCACTGCGATGCTCGAATCCTGCTTCTGTTGAAAAGCGCGAACGGGATGGTCGCCCATCTCGATGACCTCCGTTGTATTCACTATATCGAACGCCTCCTGCGGACAACCCTCAAAATCGAGGAGTTGTTGAATACGCTCCTCGTCGCCATACAAAACTATGCGGCAGTCGCTGACAACACAGCCCGTATTGAGCTGTTTGTACGCCATAACCGCACCTTTAACGGCAACTTCGGGGGCAAAGTCGCCTCCCATTGCATCCAATCCGATTCTAATCATACTAAAAAAGGTTCATCGAATAACAAGAAAAGCCTGCGAACCTAATCGGCAAGCAGGCTTCGTAATTTGTGCATAGACCTACTATGCCTCTACCTTCTTCTCGATAGCCAACTTGCCACGGTAGAAACCGCACTCAGGGCATACACGGTGATAGAGAACAGCCGAACCACAGTTCGAGCAAGTTACGACTGTTGGAACAACAGCCTTGTAGTGAGTTCTACGCTTGTCGCGTCGAGTTGACGAGACTTTGTGTTTTGGATGTGCCATAATGTTCTATTTTTAAGTTTTACCTATTTTTATTACTCTTGTTCTGTCGAAGTTTTACTCCTCTGTTTCAACGATATCATCATCGTCAGCAACACTAAATCGCGCCATCATTTCGGGGTTGCAACCACCCTCCTCGTGTACTCGGCGGTAGGGCAACGAAATCACGATGCTCTCGTAGATATACTGTTTGAGCGAGAGCTGATCGCCCTTTGCAATCCACATCACATCGCCGTCGTAGTCGTGTTGCAAATCCGAAAAACGGACTGTGAGCAGACCCGAAAACTCAATCGGAATATTGCAATCGTCCAAACAGCGGTCGCACTCTACAACTACGCTACCCGAAATCACGACATTTACATCGAGCTTTGCGTCGGAGCAGTTGAGGCAGGCGTGAACGCTACACTTTCCGCCCTTAATCTCGTTTGACTCCATCTCCGCAAAGAGTGCATCATCCACCTCGAAGTCGAAAGTGTGAAGACCGCTTGAGAGCGACATATAGTCAATCGAAAACCTATTTGCAGCCACCTTTGTTGCCTCCTTCGTTGTCTCCTTTATTGCCTCCTTTGCCGCCATCATTGTTGCCTCCTTTGTTGCCTCTTTAGCCTCTCTTGTTGCACCTATTCTGCGCCTATATAGCGTAATTAGCGTGCAAATGTACGACAAAAATGCAAATTGTGCAAAGTTTTCGCGCGAAAGTTGCTATATTTGCAGAAAATAAACCTCCAAAAGGGGTTAAAGGGGGTTAAATTGTAGATTATGAGCGTATTCAAAGTTACCGTTTCGAGCAGATTCGAGGAGTTGTGGCGTTACAATCTCGTGGTTGTGTGCGAGCTTTGCTCCGCAGATGGCACGCGAATAGATTTTCTGTCGCAGGAGAGTTTTGTTGCTCCCGTGGGTAGCAACCTCACGCCGCCGCCTATGGAGTACAACTCGAATCGAAATGTAGAGGTGAAGTGTGGCGATGGCGACTACCTCAATATTCTGGTCTATGTTATACCTCACACCCTGCCCCTCTCGAACGACATTCACAATGTGGAGCATTTCCCGCTGATAATCAAGGTTGAGAAGGGTGGCAACTCGGTGCTGAATCGAGCATTCGAGATAAATCAATGGTCGGGCGAGAATATCACTTTGGAGCGTGTAGGAGCAGAAAAATAGAGAAGTATGAAGCAGAATTGGAAACCATGTGCAATAGTAAACCCCGTTCCAGCGGTGTTGGTTAGTTGTGGCGACAAGCCCGAAAACTACAATATGCTAACTGTGGCGTGGACAGGAACAATCTGTTCCGAGCCAGCTATGGCGTATGTGTCGATACGCCCTGAGCGACACTCCTACGAGATTGTCAAGCGCACGGGCGAGTTTGTCATCAACCTCACCACCGAGGCGTTGGCAGAGGCGACAGATTGGTGCGGAGTGCGTTCGGGACGCGACTTCGACAAGTTCAAGGAGTGTGGTCTAACCCCCGAAAAGTCGGCTGTGGTGGCTGCGCCCTCGATTGCCGAATCGCCAATCTCGATTGAGTGCCGCGTGAAGCAGATTATCCCGCTTGGCTCGCACGATATGTTTATTGGCGAGGTTGTGAATGTTGCCGTAGATGAAGAGTATCTCGATGCCGAAACGGGCAAACTCAATGTCGAGAAGATGCGCCTTCTCGCCTATGCTCACGGAGCATACTTCACTTTGGGTGAGCAGATTGGCACCTTTGGCTGGACGGTCAAAGGCTCGACACGCCGCAAGGAGATGCGTCGCGGAAGGGCTAAGAAATAGAGTTGAAAAAGGGCAAAAAAGAGGCGAGGCTCACTACTTTGTGAACCTCGTCTTTTCGTTATCTCTCTCACGCTCATCCTTGACAACAAAGAGCCAAATCGGAATAGTAATCACTGCAAACACCGCGTAGATAGACCACATAACACCATCCGATATCGCCACCTCGAAGTGCCCATAGGGGAGCGTTGCTGCCCACTCCACCACGCAATTCTGCAACTTCACGGCAAACTCCGCAACGGGAGCAACGAGAGGTGTGGCGAGCGTTACGATTCCCGCCATAACAACCACATAGGCAAGGGCAATAACTACGGGGTTTATCAAAAGACCTATCGGCGCGACTACCGAGAAGGTGTTTGCCACGAGTGGCATTGTCGCCAAAGTCGAGACGATACCGACAATAAGTGTTCCCGTGAGCGCATTCAAAGCGGCGAAACGGGTGCGACAGAGACGATAGAGAGGAACGCCCCACAACACAATACTTGCAACGGCTACGAATGAGAGCTGGAACGAGATGTCGAACAGCAGATGGGTGTCGAAAGCGAGCATCACAAACGCCGTACCAGCCAAGATATTGACACTTGCGTAGTCGCGCAACGAGGAGAGCGAGAACTGCAATAAAGAGAACATTATTGCGGCGCGCACCGCACTTGGCGATAGACCACACAGCCAAACATATAACCAAATCAGAGCGACCGCCAAGACCGAGCGCAGGGCGTTTCCGTAGCGCAGCAGCAACAATGGCAGGAGCATAATGTTTATCAGCATAAAGACGATGCCTATATGCAAACCCGATACGGCAAGCAGATGCGAAACTCCACTTGTGGAGTAGTTTTGTCGCAGTTCGTTCGATATTTCGCCCCTTTCGCCAATGGTCATTGCCAAGAGAGTTGCTCGCGCATCGCCCTCGCCTACAGCGCGTTGCAATCTGCCCACCGCCCAATCGTGCAGCGACTCTCGCTCCGTAGGGATATATTCGTAATTTGTATTGCGACCAACCGATACCGAGCCGATAAATCCGCGATGGTGCATCAGTCGGGCGTAGCTCTCTTGTTTCGACTTGAATGGGCGAATGGTGGTTGTCAAACGCAGATGGTCACCAGCACGGAATCGTGTCAGCGAATCGCCCCAAAGCACCACTCTGCATCCCGCAATAGAGCTATTGTCACACGCTTTGATTTTCGCCTCGGCGGAGGTGTAACCCTTGCGTTCGGCAGAGGATCTCTCAACTTTTAGGAGAAGTGACAGTGGTTTGTCGTATGGGATATCGCCACGATAGGAGAGTCCGTGCAGTAGCGAGCCGATTGCGAAGAGCATTGTCAGCACGGCAATATTTTGCCACCACTTCGACAGGGCAATTACGCCGACGAGTGTGAAAACAGAGGCGAGAAGTGCAAGCCACAACGGAATCGTCACAGCATCAGCGAAAAGGATGCCTGCGGCAAATGGTGCAACAACCATCGCCATAGGCATTTTTGATATCCTACTTACTGCTCTCTCGATAAACGCTCTCATAACTATACAAAGGTAGCGAAAAAAATTGGGAGTGTCTAAAAAATGTTAGACACTCCCCTCTGTTATTGGCAATTTGTCAGATTATTTCTTCTCCAACTGAGCCTTCAACTCTGCAAGACCGGCGATATCACCCAAAGTGGTCTTCTCTACCGACTGCTGAATCTTCTTAACCGACGACTTTGTCTCCTCGGCAGCTGCCTTGCGAGTAGCCTTCTCTGCTGCTACCTCTGCACGCTTAACCTCCTCGAAAATACGAGTGTGCGACAAAGTGATACGCTTTGTAGCCTTCGAGAACTCAATTACCTTGAAGTCTGCGGTCTCGCCCTTCTTGATAGTCGAGCCATCCTCCTTAACCAACTGACGAGCTGGTGCGAAGCCCTCGATGTTCTCGCCGAGCGATACGATTGCGCCCTTCTCGGTCAAATCGATAACGGTACCTGCGTGAACCGAATCAACAGTGTACTGCTGCTCGAACTCGTTCCAAGGATTCTCCTCCAACTGCTTGTGGCCGAGGCTCAAGCGACGGTTCTCCTTGTCGCTCTCAAGAACTACAACCTCGATGTCAGCACCTACCTGAGTGAACTCACCTGGGTGCTTAACCTTCTTAGTCCACGAGAGGTCAGAGATGTGGATCAAACCATCGATACCCTCCTCGATCTCTACGAATACACCGAAGTTGGTGAAGTTGCGAACCTTTGCAGTGCACTTTGTGCCTACAGGATACTTCTCGTCGATTGCCTCCCATGGATCAGCAGAGAGCTGCTTGATACCGAGCGACATCTTGCGCTCCTCGCGGTCGAGAGTCAAGATAACTGCCTCAACCTCGTCGCCAACCTTCATGAAGTCCTGAGCCGAACGCAAGTGCTGGCTCCACGACATCTCCGATACATGGATCAAGCCCTCAACACCTGGAGCGATCTCAACGAATGCACCGTAGTCAGCCATAACAACAACCTTACCCTTAACGGTGTCGCCAACCTTCAAGTTAGCATCGAGTGCCTCCCAAGGGTGAGGAGTGAGCTGCTTCAAACCGAGAGCGATACGCTTCTTAGCCTCATCGAAGTCGATGATAACAACCTGCAACTTCTGGTCGAGTGCTACAACCTCCTCTGGGTGGTTTACGCGGCCCCACGAGAGGTCTGTGATGTGGATAAGACCATCAACGCCACCGAGGTCGATGAATACGCCATACGAAGTGATGTTCTTAACAACACCCTCCAAGATCTGGCCCTTCTCCAACTTCGACATGATAACCTGCTTCTGTGCCTCCAACTCAGCCTCGATAAGAGCCTTGTGCGAAACGACAACATTGCGGTACTCCTGATTGATCTTAACAACCTTGAACTCCATTGTCTTGTCAACATATACATCGTAGTCGCGGATAGGCTTAACATCGATCTGCGAACC
>JAFVOR010000102.1 GCA_017505725.1 Alistipes sp. | reverse complement strand
CTTGACGCTGAGTTCAAGACTGCAGTTGAGAAGACTAAGGACGAGCTCGTACAGAAGGAGATCAACGCTGCTCTCAACAAGGCGGGTATCAACCCTGCACATGTTGATACAGAGGATCACATCGAGTCGAACCAGTCGAAGGGTTGGATTACCGCAGAGCAGGCAGAGCAGGCTCGCGAGATTATCAAGACCGTGTCGGCTGAGAAGGCTGCAAACCTTCCCGCACAGATGGTTGAGAACATCGCCAAGGGTCGTTTGGCTAAATTCTTCAAGGAGCAGACCTTGGAGGAGCAGGCCTACCAGATGGGCGATGGCAAGACTTCCGTTAAGGACGTTCTGAAAGCCGCTGATGCAGAGGCCAAGGTTGTTGGTTTCTACCGCGTATCGCTTTGCGACTAATTACAGCTCACACTTGTGGAGCATAGAAAAAGGCTATTCCCGAGAGGGGATAGCCTTTTTTGATTGATGTTTGACGAGGTGGTGACCCTTATGGAATTACGCTGATGTTGGTGGGTGTGAATGGCGACTCCGTTTTGATGGTGGCACAAGCCAGTGCGCCAATGACCGACGAGGGTATCCACTCCACAACATAGATGCGTGCGTAGCCTCCGCCGTCGCCCCTGACAATGTAGCCATAGCCCGGCACCACAGCAGCCACCGTATCCCATGCTTTTGAGTCTGTGGGGGCTTCGCATACGTTGCTCAGGCCGGCGACTTTGCCTATGCAGCAGATTTCACCACCATAGACATCGAAGTTGTCGTGTTTGTCCAAAGTGAGGGTACAGAGAGCGTGCCATTCGTCATATACTTGTGACAATGAGTGTACGTTGGTACCGAGGTTGACCATAATTGTTCCCGAGGGGTCGGGTACCGATTTGTCGGGTTCCACATAGCCTGTTCCGGGTTGCACATTGTCGTCGGGATTGCTGCACCCCACGCTGACGAGCGAGAGGCTGAAAAGTGCCAGCGTAACTACAAAAATTGTCTGTTTCTTCATAATATAGGCATTGTTTTTAGTTTGTGATTTCTGCTTGCTTGTGTTTTGCATAGCGTTGATAGTAAGTGAGTTACTTACGTTTGTCAAACCTCGATTACTGCCCCTCGGCCCTACGCCTATTTTGCCGACTAAGTTCCCCTTTTTCAAAGGGGGATTTAGGGGGAATGTAAATATGAATGCAGTTAAATAGCCCATCCCACAACCTCGCAATAAAAAAGACCGTCACCAAAAAGGTAACGGTCTACACTTCTGAGAGTCAGAAGGCTATTTAACTGCATTTACGATTGCCTCGAATGCCTTTGGCTCGTTCATTGCCAAGTCAGCCATAACCTTGCGGTTGAGGGCGATACCCTTAGCATTGACTTTACCGATAAATTCCGAATAGGTCAAACCGTATGCGCGAACTGCTGCGTTGATACGAGTAATCCACAACGAACGGAATGTACGCTTCTTGAGTCGACGGTGTGCATAAGCATACTGCAAACCCTTCTCGACAGTGTTTTTCGCTACTGTCCAAACGTTTCCCCTTGAACCAAAGTTACCCTTGGCAAGCTTCAAAACCTTTTTTCTTCTTGCGCGTGATGCGACAGCATTTACTGAACGTGGCATAGTTTAAAAGTTTTTGATGAGATTAACAGCGGTACGATTCTCTCGCACTCTTTAGGGCTGTTTCACCTCGGTTAAAAAATAATGTTAATGTGGTGTTGCGATTAAAATTACTTAACCAACAACTTCAAAAGCTTAGGCTCATCAACGCTCGATACGATGCCCGAGTGGCAGAGGTTACGCTTCTGTTTTGTAGTCTTTTTGGTCAGGATGTGACTGTGATAAGCGTGCTTACGCTTGATCTTACCTGTGCCGGTGAAAGAAAAACGCTTCTTTGCAGCGGCATTTGTTTTCATCTTTGGCATAATCGTAAAAATGTTTAATTAGTTAATAAATAGCCCGCAAAGGTAACTATTTTTTTTGAAAAAAAAGAGTTTGCAACGTTTTTTCGTGAAATCAATGGCGATATTATACTTTTTTTTCAAAAAAATCAGTATCTGACCCACCCCCAAACCCCCGCCTCAGGCAGGGGCTTGGTCCGCTTGCAACAAGCGGAGATTAAAAAAAGAGTTTGGTAGCTTTTTTCGTGATTTTTTAGGGGTTAATTACCTGGAAACTCATATTTTACCCTCTCGTTTTTTCAAAAAAATTGTATCTGACCCACCCCCAAACCCCCGCCTCAGGCAGGGGCTTGGTCCGCGTGTAACAAGCGGAGATTAAAAAAAAAGTTTGGTGGGTTTTTTCGTGATTTTTTAGGAATCAATTACCTGGAAGCTCATATTTTACCCTCTCGTTTTTTCAAAAAAAAATTGTATCTGACCCACCCCCAACCCCCCCCCGCCTCAGGCAGGGGCTTGGTCCGCCAAAGGCGGAGAAGAAAAAAAGGCTATTAAGGGTAGTTAAAGGGTTTTAAGGGTTTTAAGAAAAATAATCCTCAATTAAACAGAGTGTATTCCCACAGGAACACACTCTGTTTTAGTTAAAATTCTGCATTCAGAGGATTGACCTCTACTCTACCCACTGAATCTTCGACTTATCGCGTGGTTTCGCCTCGGGCGACTCATCGGGATAGCCCACCGCCAAGGCATAACTGAGAGTGTAGCCATCGGAGAAATTGAGCGAGCGGAGATAGTCGGCAAGAGCCGGCTCGGCAAGCATCATACGCACACTGCCAAGGCAGCAAGTACCAAGGCCTAACTCGGTGGCTGCCAGCATTATATTCTGGCCAAGAAAGCCAATATTCTCACCCGAAAAAGCACCTTCGGGAGCTGCCACAAAGATGAGCGCAGTGGCATTGCGGAAGATATTTTTGAAGCCGGGTTTGAGCAGATAATCGGCCTTGCCCGTACCCTCAACCGCCTTCAAATATGCAGCACTGCAACCATCGATCCACTCCTTCGAATCGACAATGCGAACCTCCCACTCCTGACGATTCATTGCGCTCGGTGCAAGCACTCCGCACTCCGCCAAAAGCTGCAACTTTTCACGCTCAACTGGGGTATCCTTGTAGGCACGAATACTGCGACGCGCCTCGATGGCGTCGATAACGCCACTCTTTTTCTGCGACTCGGTGACGAGCCAAACACTCAATAACGCTGTGATACACAGTGCAAGCAGAGAGACAACCTGTTTCATAGTTCTCAAGAATTTTAATTCAACATAGTGCAAATATAGCCAACAATTACGAGAAATGCAAGAGTTATTTTTTACAGCTTTTATTGCTCGTTTTCGCAAAAATGTATTATCTTTGCAGAAATATGTGTGTGCGCGTATATACATACGCACAAACTGAGACAAAAACTATTCGAATTATGGCAAAGAAAGATAATAACGACTTTTCGATTTTAGACGATTTGGGGCTTCTGCCCGACATCACCGACCAGAAGCATCAGGTGATTCCTATCGTCGCAGGTAACGATGACGACACTGTCGAGGAGGTTCAGCTCCCCGAGATACTTCCGATACTCACACTTCGCAGCTCGGTACTCTTTCCGGGTGCAATAACTCCCATCACGGTAGGTCGCGAGAAGAGCATTGCTCTGGTACGCGCCGTACAGGCCGAGGGCGGTTTGTTGGGTGCAGTATTGCAGCGTAATGCCGAGATTGAGACACCTACACCCGACGATATGTACCGTGTAGGTACTGCTGCACGCATCCTCAAGATACTCGAGATGCCAAATGGCAACCTCACCGTCATTCTCTCAGGTTTGGAGAAGATCGAGGTGGGTGAGTATATCTCGACCGAGCCATTCTTCAAGGCAAAGGTCACCCCGCTGCTCGACTCGACACCAGAGCGTAACAGCGTGGAGTTCGATGCACTCATCGAGTCAATCAAGGATGTGGCATTGAACATCATCAACACATCGCCGACAATGCCAAAGGAGGCTTCGTTTGCAATCAAGAACATCGATTCGCGTCGAGGCATCGTAAACTTCATCTGCTCGAACCTCGAGTTCTCTGACGATGACCGTCAGAACCTGCTCGAGGCACCGGGTTTGCTGGCTCGCTCGCGCAAGTTGCTCGAGATTCTCATCCGTGAGCAGCAGTTGCTCGAACTCAAGCAGGAGATTCAGGGCAAGGTGAAGGTCGAGATTGACAAGCAGCAGCGCGACTACTATCTGCAGCAACAGATGCGTACCATACAGCAGGAGCTTGGCGATGACGAGGATGGCGACATCAAGCGTCTGCGCGAGGCCGCTGCCAAGAAGAATTGGAGCAAGGCTACAGCCGAACTCTTCGAGAAGGAGCTCTCGAAGATGGAACGACTCAACCCTGCGGTAGCAGAGTACTCGGTACAGATGAACTATCTGCAGCTGATGATCGACCTTCCGTGGAACGATGTGACCGAGGATAATCTCGATCTCAAGTGTGCTCGTGAGCAGCTCGATGCAGACCACTTCGGTCTTGACGAGGTGAAGGATCGTATCTTGGAGCACCTTGCAGTTATCAAACTCAAGGGAGATTTGAAATCCCCAATTCTCTGTCTCTATGGCCCTCCGGGAGTGGGTAAGACCTCGCTCGGCAAGTCGGTAGCAACCGCACTTGGTCGCAAGTTTGGTCGTATCGCATTGGGTGGTCTGCACGACGAGGCGGAGATTCGTGGTCACCGTCGCACCTACATCGGTGCTATGCCGGGTCGAATCATCGAGACCATTAAGCGTACAGGCTCATCTAACCCTGTAATCATTCTCGACGAGGTGGACAAGATTACGGTAAGCAACCACGGCGACCCATCGTCGGCATTGCTCGAGGTATTGGACCCAGAGCAGAATACCACATTCCACGACAACTATCTCGACACCGAGTACGATCTCTCGAAGGTGCTCTTCATCGCTACTGCCAACGACATTGGCGCGGTGAACCCCGCACTCCGTGATCGTATGGAGCTGATAAACATACCCGGCTACATCCACGAGGATAAGGTCGAGATTGCCGAGAAGCACCTCATTCACAAGCAGTGCGAGGCGCACGGCCTGAAGGATGAGCAGATGGTTGTTGAGCGTGACATCGTGAGCAAGATCATCTCCGACTACACCCGCGAGTCGGGTGTTCGCTCGCTGGACAAGCACCTGGCAAAGTTAGCTCGCGCTCGCGCAAAGCAGGTGGCATTCGAGGAGGAGTTTACCCCTTCGTTCACTGCCGAGGAGCTCGAGAAGGTTCTGGGCAAACCAAAGTTCCGCAACGACGAGTACGAAATCAAGGATATGGTGGGCGTGGTTACAGGTCTCGCCTGGACATCGGTGGGTGGCGATATCCTCTACATCGAGAGCATCCTCACACCTGGCAAGGGCAAGTTGTCGCTTACAGGTAACTTGGGCGATGTGATGAAGGAGTCGGCAACCATTGCTCACGAGTGGGTTATGGCGCACCACAAGGAGTTCGGCATCAACCCTGAGGTATTCGAGAAGAACGACCTCAACATCCACGTTCCCGAGGGCGCAGTACCAAAGGATGGACCTTCGGCAGGCATCACTATGATAACCTCGATTGTCTCGACCTACACAGGTCGTAAGGTGAAGGAGCGTATCGCAATGACGGGTGAAACCTCGTTGCGTGGTCGTGTATTGCCTATCGGTGGCGTCAAGGAGAAGATTCTTGCAGCCAAGCGTGCAGGCATCCACACCATTCTGCTTCCTGAGGAGAATCGCAAGGATGTCGAGGAGATCACAAAGGAGTATATCGAGGGTTTGACCTTCCACTATGTCCGCACCAACGAGCAAGTGTTGGAACTTGCATTGCAATAAGTCGTGGTCTGCAATAGTAAAGAATTTTTTAATTTTTAATTTTTAATTTGCTATATGCGTAGCATAGCAATTATACCTGCCCGATACGCCAGCACACGCTTTCCGGCAAAGCCGCTTGTCAAGCTCGGCGACAAGTACATCATTCAGCACGTCTACGAGCGAGTGGCCGAGTGTGTCGAGATGACCTATGTTGCAACCGACGACGAGCGTATCTACAACGCGGTGAAGAGTTTTGGCGGCAATGTGGTAATGACATCATCGGAGCATCGTTGTGGCACCGACAGATGTTGCGAAGCGTTGGAGAATATTGGTTACGATGCCGATATTGTCATCAACATTCAGGGCGACGAGCCATTTGTGCAGCGCGAACATATCGAGCTCTTGAAGAGCAGTTTCGACAGCAAAGAGACCGACATTGTGACTCTGGCGGTACCATTCAGCGTGGAGGGAGGTTTGGAGGCTCTCGAGAATCCGAACTCACCAAAGGTGGTGATTGACGAGTCGTCGCACGCACTCTACTTCTCACGCTCGGTTATACCATACATCCGAGGCGTGGAGCGCACCGAGTGGCTCAACCACCACACCTTCTACAAGCATATCGGAATGTACGCCTTCCGACCAAATGTATTGAAGGAGATTACCTCCTTGCCACAGACGCCTCTCGAGAAGCTCGAGTCACTCGAGCAGTTGCGCTGGATTGAGAGTGGCTACAAGGTGAAGATTGGCATAAGCTCACACGAGACAATAGGCATCGACACCCCCGAAGATTTGGAGAGGGCGGAGCAATATATCAAGAACATCAAATAACTCTTAACATAAAAAACTTAACACTATGAAAAAGACCTTATTAGCAATTGCATTGCTTGCAATCGGTATTTCGACCGCTTCGGCAGAGTGGAAAATTGCAGGAGACAAAATCCGCACCGAGTGGGCAGAGAAGGTAGACCCTTCGAATGTATTGCCTGAGTATCCGCGTCCGCAGTTGGTACGCACCGAGTGGCAGAATCTGAATGGTTTGTGGAACTACGCCATCACCGAGATCAACGCAGCAAAGCCTACTGCATTCGATGGCGAGATTCTCGTTCCGTTTGCAGTGGAGTCGGCCCTTTCGGGTGTAGGCAAGTGGATCACCGAGAAGCAGCTCTTGTGGTATGAGCGTGAGTTCACCGTACCTTCGAAGTGGATGTCGCAGCGCGTGATGCTCCACTTTGGTGCTGTGGATTGGAGCGCTGATGTCTATGTAAACGATATCTTGGTGGGTAGCCACACCGGTGGTTTCACTCCATTTGCTTGCGACATCACTGCAGCCCTCAAGAAGAAGGGGGCACAGAAGTTGGTTGTTCGCGTATGGGACCCAACCGAGAAGGGTGAGCAGCCTGTAGGTAAGCAGCTCACAAAGCTCGGTAAGATTTGGTACACACCTGTTTCTGGTATCTGGCAGACCGTATGGATGGAGCCTGTATCGAAGCAGAACCACATCGTAAACATCCTTCCAGAGAGCGACCTCCGTCACAGCGACATCATCGTAAAGACCGAGTGTGCAAAGCAGGAGGGTATCGTAACTGTTGAGGTGTTCGACAATGGAACAAAGGTTGGCGAGGGCTCGGCTCCTTGCGGCTCGGCTGTTAAGGTACATATCGCAAACGCCAAGTTGTGGACTCCGGAGACCCCTCACCTCTACGATTTGAAGGTTTCGTTGAAGGAGAATGGCAAGGTGGTGGAGAGCGTAGATTCTTACACCGCAATGCGTGAGTTGGGTAAGATGCGTGACCAATATGGTCACCTCCGTGCGACCCTCAATGGTAAGCCTGTATTTATGTATGGTCCACTCGATCAGGGCTGGTGGCCTGATGGTTTGTACACCGCTCCAAGCGATGAGGCTTTGGCTTGGGATATTAAGTTCACCAAGGATCTCGGCTTCAACACCATCCGCAAGCACATCAAGGTTGAGCCTGCACGCTGGTTCTACCACTGCGACCGCTTGGGTATGCTCGTATGGCAGGATATGCCTTGCGGTGAGCAGAAGCGTCCTTACTCGTGGTCGCGTCACCAGATCAATGGAGGCTCGGACACCGAGTTGAGCGAGGAGTTCAAGCGCAACTACTACAAGGAGTGGGGCGAGATTATGGATTTCTGCCGCTTCTTCCCTTCGGTTGTTGTATGGGTACCATTCAACGAGGCTTGGTCGCAGTTCGATACCGAGAAGGTTGTAGATTGGACCTTCAAGCGTGACTACTCGCGATTGATCAACCCTGCCAGCGGTGGTAACTTGCGCGAGTGTGGCGACATTATGGATTGGCACAACTATCCAAAGCCTTGTATGGGCGTACACCACGCAGACTATGTGCTTATGCTCGGCGAGTATGGCGGTCTTGGTCTTCCTGTCAAGGATCACTTGTGGAATCCGGATATGCTCAACTGGGGCTATGGTGGCAACCGCAAGGATATGGAGGATGTAACACGCACATACATCGAGTATGCCGAGATGATTCTTCCGTTCATTCCGCAGGGTATGTCGGGTGCTATCTACACACAGACTACCGATGTTGAGGGTGAGGTTAACGGCTTTGTAACCTACGACCGCAAGGTCATCAAGGTTGATGTGAAGCGTATCCACGATGTAAACCAGAAGGTTATTAACGCACTTAAATAAGCTCATCATCAGATGAAACCAATCTTTATTGCAGGTCCGTGTTCTATAGAATCTGCAGAGTTATTGGACGAGGTCGCATCGAAGATTGCTCAAATCAAGAGCAATCTCGATGTGGACATCATCTTCAAGGCTTCGTTCGACAAGGCCAATCGCACCTCCATCAACTCCTTCCGTAGTGTAGGCCTGGAGCGAGGATTGCAGATGCTCTCCGATGTAAAGGAGAGGTGGGGATTGCGCCTCTCGACCGATATTCACGAGGCGTGGCAAGCAGAGCCTGCGGGCGAGGTTATCGATGTGATTCAGATACCGGCCTTCCTCTGTCGCCAGACCGACCTTGTGATTGCCGCCGCAAAGACGGGTCGTATCGTCAACATCAAGAAGGCTCCGTTTATGTCGGGTGCCGATATGCGCTATCCGTATGAGAAGGCGACAATGTCGGGCACAAATGAGGTGTGGCTCACCGAGCGAGGCAATATCATAGGCTACAACGACTTGGCAGTCGACTTCCGCAATATTCCCGTGATGCAGAAGTTTGCTCCGCGCGTAATTATGGACTGCACACACGCAGTGCAACGCCCGGGTGCAGGCAACGGAATGTCGGCAGGCGACAGCGAGTATGTTCCCGCTATGGCATTGGCGGCCAAGGCATTTGGCGCAAATGGCTACTTCTTCGAGACTCATCCCGAGCCCGAGAAGGCCTTGAGCGATGGCCCGAATATGATTCGACTCGATGAGTTGGAGACATTGATTGCGAAACTGAAATAACACAATTAACTTAAAACTAAATAAAATGGCATTTTTAGACTTTATGGCTCCTCCGAAGCACAAACCGGAGATGCCAGCAGAAAAAATCGACAAGGAGTACAAGGCTATGCGATGGAAGGTATTTATCGGTATCTACCTGGGCTATGCAGCCTACTACCTTGTTCGCAAGAACCTCTCCTTCGCAGGTGCGGATATGGTAAGCCTCGGCTACATCGACAAGGTTGGCTTGGGCGATGCTATGGCCGGTATGCCTATCGCATACGCCGTAAGTAAGTTCTTGATGGGTGGTCTTTCGGATCGTTCCGACGCTCGAAAGTTTATGACCATAGGCTTGATTCTTTCGGCTCTCGTAATGATTGTTGCAGGTATCATCCCTTACCCTAAGCATATTGGAACAACAACTGCGATTCTCTTTGTATTGACCTGCTTGACAGGTTGGTTCTCTGGTATGGGCTGGCCTCCTTGCGGCCGTGTAATGTCGCACTGGTTCTCTACCAACGAGCGTTCGTTCAAGATGTCGGTATGGAATACTGCACACAACATAGGTAGCTCATCGATGTCGTGGTTGGCAGGTATCGGTGGCGCTGTACTCGTTGCGTGTGGCGTTAGCGAGGCAGAGTCTTGGAGAGGAGCGTTTATCGTCCCATCTATTGCAGCTCTTGCTGTTGCGGCTTTGTGCTGGTGGTTTATTCGAGACACGCCAGAGTCGTGTGGCCTGCCTTCGATTGACAAGTATCGCAACGACTTCTCGGGCGCAAAGGCTAAGAAGGGCGAAGAGGATAAGATACCTTTCAAAACCCTCTTTGTTGACTATGTGCTCAAGAACAAGATGTTGTGGTTTATCGGCTTGGCTAATATCCTTGTATACCTGGTTCGCTACGGTATTTCAGACTGGTTGCCTATATATTTGTTAGACGAGTATGGCATCGAAAAAGCAGTCAGCAAAAACCTCTATGCATACCATATGATTGCGGCCATCCCTGGTACTTTGCTCGCAGGATGGTTATCATCAAAATTCTTCCAGGGTCGTTGCGCTCCTGTAAATGTCATCTGTATGCTCGTTACAGCTGTGGGTGCATTCATCTATTGGAAAGCTGAAGCGCTGGCGGCAATGCTTGGCGTTGACCCTCTCACTATGATAACTATAGCGCTTGCCATCACCGGCTTTGGAGTCTATGGTCCTGTGGCTATGATTTCGATTCAGGCTATCGCCATCGTTCCGAAGAATGCAGCGGGTACGGCCGCCGGCTTTATGGGCTTGTTGGGCTACCTCATTGGTGACGCCATACTCTCGAAGATAGCCTTCGGTCGTATCGTAGAGAGCGGAGCAAACGGCTGGGAGCTCACCTCAATCGGCTTCTTTGCAGCAAGTATCGTCGCAGCCCTCATCTGCTTCATAGCTATGGGCAAGGAGAAGAAGATGTTCGAGGAGCGCATTGCAGCAGCAAAGGCTGAGCAGAAGTGACCTCGAAAAATCATTAGGATTTGATGGGACTCGCCGACTTTGTCGGCTTTATAGGATTGAATAGGAACGCACCTACGGTGCTCTATAAGAGATTAATTGATTTAGAATGTATAAATCGCTTAAAGAATTTATCGTAACACTCGAGGAGGCTGGGGAGTTGATTCGCATCAACACCCCAGTATCTTCTGAGTTGGAGATTGCCGAAATCACCGACCGAATGGTCAAGAGCGAGGGCGGAGGCAAGGCTCTCCTATTCGAAAAGACCGACAAGGGTTTTCCTGTGCTGACAAACCTCTACGGGTCGGAGCACAGAATGGCTATGGCACTCGGCGTGGAGCATCTCACCGACATTTCGGAGCGATTGAACTCGCTCATTGGCACCGTAACCTCGCCAAAGGAGAGTCTGGTGGATAAGTTGCGTATGTTGCCCCTTTTGGGCGAGGCGTCGCAGTGGTTTCCACGCAAGCGCAAGGGTCGAGGCGAGTGTCAGCAGGTGGTACTTGAGGGGGATGAGGCAAAGCTCTCGCTACTCCCTATTCTGAAGTGCTGGCCACACGATGGCGGAAGATTTGTAACCCTGCCTATGGTCCATACGATAGATCCCGACAACGGAATACGCAATGTGGGTATGTATCGTATGCAGATCTTTGACGACCATACGACGGGACTGCATTGGCACCATCACAAGACCGGCGCTCGCCACTACGAAGCCTACAAGCGTAGAGGCGAGAGGATGCCCGTAGCGGTGGCTATCGGAGGTGATCCTGCCTACGCATTCTCGGCTACCGCACCCGTACCCGACAACATTGACGAGTATCTCTTGACCGGTCTATTGCGAGGTAAGGCGGTACAACTCGTCAAGTGTATCACAAACGATATATATGTACCCGAAGATTGCGACTTTGTGATTGAGGGTTATGTCGACACCGCCGAGGATAAGGTCTTGGAGGGCGACTTTGGCGACCACACAGGTTTCTACTCGCTCACCGACTACTATCCGAAGTTCCACATAACCGCCATTACACACCACAGCAACGCCATCTACCCTGCCACCATCGTGGGTATTCCGCCACAGGAGGATGCCTACATCGCAATGGCTACCGAGCGAATATTCCTCGCTCCGATACGCCTTGTGATGCAACCCGAGGTGGAGGATATGACGATGCCGATGGCGGGAACGCAACACAACATCACCATCATCTCGATGCGTCAGCTCTACGAGCATCAGGCATCGAAGGTGGCTCTCGGATTGTGGGGCGCAGGACAGATGATGTTCAACAAATATCTCGTGCTCACCCCAGCATCGACCAATGTTCGCTCGGCAGAGGAGCTGGCGGCATTGCTGCGCAACTGCGACCTGAATACCTCGCTCATACGCAGTGAGGGTATCTACGATGTACTCGACCACGCAACAGCAAAGTGTGGCTATGGCGGAAAGATTGCACTCGACCTGACAAATGTTTCACCGAAAGAGGCTGCACCATCTTTCGATGGCTCTACCCTGCCTTCTGGCATTGAGGTAAACTATGAACTCCTCAAAGAGTGGAGCACCGCGATACTCTATGTCGACAATGATGAGCCAATCAACCGCAAGGAGATAGCCAAGGCTGCATCGTGCAACTTTGTGGTTCTGTTCGATACCCGAGCCAAGGGGCTTACCGCCAACGAGCTTTTGTGGCTCTTTGCGGCGAACACCGAACCGACACGCGACATCTCGCTCGTGGAGGGTGCGCTCGTCATAGATGCACGCGCCAAGCGCCCCGGAGCAGCACAAAACCCTGTCAGATGGCCAAACATTGTGACTGCCGATGAGCAGACCATAGCACTCGTTGATAGACGATGGGAGGAGTATGGCATAGGCGAGAAGGTGGAGTCGCCATCGTTGCGCTATCGCAGATTGCAACTCTCCGAGGGTGCCGAGTGGAAATAGAATATGTTTAGCAAGGAGAACATACGAGGATTTGTATTTGTGGTGGCTATAATTGTCGTCATTGCTCTCGTTGTCATTCTTGCACGACCTCGTCAAGCTCTCTACCTCGCCGAAAGCAAGGGGCAGAAGGAGGAGGTCACCAAGCAAGATTCGCTCTTCGCATTCGACCCAAATACCGTAACATACGAGGAGTTGCTACTGCTTGGCTTCGACAAACGCACTGCGGTAGGCATCATCAAGTACCGCACCGCAGGCAAGGTATTCGGCATTGCCGAGGAGTTGGCCTTGTGCTATGGCGTGAGTGACGAGATGTTCGCGCGCGTGCGCCCGTATATAAAGATTGGTAGCAAGTACGCTACACGCCCAAAATCGGAAGTCGACTCGGCGAAGAGATGGGATCAGAAATCTCGCTTTTCGCCTCGACCATTCGAGCCATTCGCCATCGACACCGTAGGGGTTGACTATCTGCGACTTATAGGTTTTTCGACTCGACAGGCGGAGGCTCTCATCCGCTATCGCGAACAGGGTGGCGGCATCTACTCGATGAACGAGTTGCGTGACTGCTTCGCAGTGAGCAAAGAGATGGCCGACTCGTTGGAGCACTTTGTGATTCTGACCCCAAGCGACCCGCACAAGGGTTTGGTTGAGATCAACTCTGCCGACTCGGCACGCCTACGCTCGGTGCGTGGAATTGGCGAGAAGACGGTGGTGGCGGTGATCGAATATCGCAAATTGCTGGGTGGATTTGTCCGAAAAGAGCAAATTGCGGAGTTAAAATGCGTTACAAGCGAAAATTTTGCTAAAATTTCTGAACAAATTTATTGCGATAGTTGCAATATTTCAAAAATAGATATTAACTTTGCACCCGCTTCGCAATTTGAGCATCATCCATATATGTCTCGAAGGGCGATAAAGTTAATCATAGAAACACGCGAATCGAAAGGAGGTTGGAATAGTATCGAGGAGATGCAGGAGGATAACATATTCACCAAGGAGCAGGCCGAGGCCATTGCACCCTATCTCTTGTTTGGTACTACACCACAGAGTTTCGACTAAGACACAAACAGCAAACGCCCCGCAACTCGGCGCAAGGGTTGCAAAAAAAACAAACAGAAAACAAACAATAAAAAATAGAGAACGATTATGATTATTATGGAAGTTAAGGAGGGCGAGAACATCGAGCGCGCTCTCAAGAAGTTTAAGCGTAAGTATGAGCGTACAGGTGTTTTGAAGGAGCTTCGTGCTCGTCAGTACTTCACAAAGCCTTCGATTGCAAAGCGCGACAAGATGGCTCACGCTATCTATGTAGAGCAGTTGCACCGTCAGGAGGAGGAGTAGTCCATCTGACCAACAGATAGAGAGAGGTTGACCGTAAGGTCAGCCTCTCTATTTTTGTGCCGGATGGTAGTTTATAGTGACATTTTTTTGATTTTTTAAAACTTTATTCATAACTTTGTACCAAAGAATACCACAGTTTCGAAACGAAAAAAAACCAAAATACATCCAAAAATGAAAAACTTTTTACGATTTTTAACAGTTGTTATGTCGGCAATCTTCGCATTTGCGTGTACCACCGACACAACCGAGGATCTCGGCGTCAACCTCGCAGTTGACCAGACCATCATCAACATTTCGCTCGAAGAGTCGCGTACTCATATTGGCGACAAGGATGGCGACGAATATCCGCTCTACTGGAGCGAAGGCGACCAGATTGCCGTTAATGGCATAGCCTCGGAGGCTCTCGGTGCAGCTGCTCACGGCAAGAAGAGCGCGCAGTTCACCATCAATGCAGCACTCGAGCATCCACTCGATATCGTCTACCCTGCACCTGCAGAGGGGGTAACCGCTGCCGAGGGTTTGCGTGCGGTGACATTCCCTGCAATTCAGAACTACACTAAAGGTTCATTTGCTAATGGCGCAGCGCCTATGTATGCACACGTCGAAGCAAATGGCGACGCCATTGCACTCAACCACCTTGCAGGCGTGCTTTCGATTGCTCCAATGGGCGAGGGCGTGACTCTTTCGGCTATCGCGGTGGAGGCCGAGAGCGGAAAGTTGGCAGGTAACTTCGACCTCGACTGCACTACTGGAGCATTGACAGCTCACGCCAACGCATCGAGCAGCGTAACGGTATCGTTTGGCGAAGGCTTGACACTCGGTGCAGAGCCTACCCCAATCTACATCGCCGTTCCTGCGGGCAACTATGGTATGATTACCGTAACGCTCTATACCGCGACCGACAATATGGCTGTCAGCTTCGACACATCCGCAAGTAAAGCTATCAAGGCAGGTATCGTGCGTCAGTTCCCTGCGTTTAGCTACATAGCAAACAGCACCGACACCGACACATTCCTCATCTACGACGAGGCATCGTTGCGTCGTTTTGCCGAGAAGGCTGCCGACTTTGCACCTTACACCAAGGCGAAGGTTGTGGCAAGCATCGATATGACAGGCAAGCAGTGGAGTCCGGTATTGGGCTTTGGCGAGTACGAATTCGATGGTGGCAACAAGGATATCAAGGGTTTGACCGCTCCGTTGTTCGACACCACCGCTACTTCGATCAAGAATGTGCGACTCGTCGATATCGATATGACCGTAACAGGCGCGGATGCAGGAGCTTTGGCCGGCACCATCTATTCGGAGAACGCAGTAGTGGAGAATTGCTATGTGTCGGGTAAGTTTACAATCGACGCAGCTACTCCTGCATATATCCACGGCGAAGCATTACACTACGCCTCGATAATTGGCTATAGCGCATCGACCAAGACATTTTCGAACCTGACTGCCGATGTTGAGATTGTGGCAAAGGGCGACTTTGGCGCTGCACTCACTCGCATTGGAGGCGCGATTAGTTTCCACTGCGGTAAACTGAGCAACACAACAAACCTCGGTTCGATAACCTTCGAAGGCAAGATCGACGGAACTCCTATGTTGTCGGGTGTTGCACATTGCTGTACGGGCGGTATGGCAAATTGTACCAACAGAGGCGCAATCACCGCAAATGGCACACTTAACAACAACCTTATGGCTTCGGGTATCTCCTGCTACGGACGAGGCACACTCTCGGAGTGTAACAACTACGGAGATATCCTGATCGATACCAAGATGAAGGGCGAGTTGTATATTTCGGGATTCCTATCGCGCACCAACTCCACAGCAATCACCGCCGAGAAGTGCAACAACTACGGCAATATCACAATAAAGGGCGAGGCTGCACTCACGCGAATCGGAGGTCTTGTAGAGGAGGATTGGAATGAGGATTTTACCCTCACCGATTGCCACAACCACGGTAACATCACCATCGACAACAACACCTCAATAAACGCCTCGATAGTTATTGCGGGTCTGTTGGCATACCGTAATGACGCAAACAACATAACCTTTACAAATTGCTCGAACAATGGTGAAATCGCAATCAAGAGCGGTGCAAGTATCAACGGAAATGTGCAGTTGGGAGGATTTTGCGCCTACTGCGTTGCAAATAGCAGCAGTCACAAGACAACATTCACATCTTGTACAAATAGTGGTAGTATCACTGTCGAAGATGGTGCGTCCGTTACAGCTATCTATTGCGGAGGTCTTGTAGGAAACAAAACTAACGCAAGCAAGTTGTACATCGACGGTTGTACCAACAAGGGAGCTATCGACTACAATGGTACCAGCACAGGAGTTGTTATGGTAGCCGGTATATTGGGTATACACAATGGTAGCGCAGCAACACTTGGCGTGATGAACACTGTGACAAACGAGGGTACCTTGACAATTGGCGGTAGCGCCAAGGGCAATGTTCGTATCGGCGGTATTGTTGGAGCCTATGCTCAAACTTGGTCTTCGGATAGTGCAGGTGCAACCATCTGGAGCAAGGGCGATATCAATGTCTCGTTGGTAAATAATGCCACACCATCGGCAACATCGTTCCTCGTAGGAGGTATTATGGGCGCTATGGGACAGCCAAACCTAGGTGCTGTAACTTGGTATAGCGAGTGTGATTTGAATGTCACATCGTCTAATGTATATGTAGGAGGTGTGGTTGGTAGCCAGACAGGATCGGGCACAAAAGATGTCAAGAACGCCTACTACTTCGGTAATATCAAGGCTACGAATGTGACCACAGCAGGTATGCTCACAGGTGCGGCACGAAGCAAACTGTTCAATTCGTGCGGCATTGGTGGCTCTATCCAGAGGTCGGGTATGAGCGAGGCTGTGACTTTGAATATCGAGAACTTCCATAGCTACGCATATAGTTCGGATGAGCAACGCGATATTATCATCAACACCGACGGTATCGGCTACATCTCGGCAATCGACGAGACTCCTTCATACGCCCTTCCTACAAAGATTGGCACAGTAGATGAGTTGCTTGCATTGGCAGCAAACCCAACAGGAGATGTCACTCTGACTGCCGACCTCGACCTGACCGATGTTGAGTGGACTCCAATCGAGAATTACGCAGGTACATTCGATGGCGGCAACCACAAGATTATCGGCTTGAAAGCACCTTTGTTCGGCACAACAACTGCGACTGTTAACCTGAAGAACATACACCTCACCGATGTTAACATCCTGCACACTTCCGAAGAGTTGTTCTATCTCGGAGCATTGGCTTGCCACATCGAAAGTGCTACATCTATCATACGCAACTGCTCGGCAGAGGGTAACATCGAGATTAATATCAACAATGCAGCTACCAACACCTACTATGTAGGAGGTATTATTGGTCGCACAACAACATCGAAGACTACATCGGGCTTGGTAAGCCGCGTCAACTTCACCACTACAGGCGACATCTTTGCTCTCTACCTCGGAGGTTGCGTAGGCTCTGCACCATACTCTATCCTCGACAACTGCCAGAACTATGGTGTAAAGACCTTGAATAGCCGCTTTGGCGGTTCACAGCTCATCGGTGGCGTGGTTTCGACCTGCAAAGGTGTTACCAACTGCACCAATGGTTCGGAGAAGGTGGGCGAGAAGCAGCTCCTCGGAAAGATCATCTATAACGGTGAGCACTATGGCACAGCAACTCGTTACATCGACATCGCAGGTGTCTGCGCCTTCACAAATGCAAATGCAACAGTGGCTGCAGATTGCAAGAACTATGGTACAATCGAAGCTGGAGGCTCGGTTCTCAGCGGCAGTCAAACAATGCTCCGCGTGGGAGGTGTATTTACCAATGTTGAACGCATTGCAAATGGTGCGGTAGCCAACTGCGATAACTATGGCGACATCATCGTATCGCAGAATCATCCAGGAACCAAGAATGCTATGGTATCGGGCGTATGCAACGTTATGAGTATAGGACTCAACCTTGCAGAGTTGTCGAATCTCCACAACTATGGTAATATCACCGTAACCAAGGATGCTTCGTTCAGCAAGAACCTCTTGTTGGGTGGTATTATGAATGTATTCGACAACCCACGTACATACAAGAATCTCTACAACCACGGCAACATCACTATCGAGGAGGGCGTGGCTATCGGTGGAGAGTTGCAGCTTGGCGGAATTACAGGCCGTGTAAAGACAGAGGCTTTAGGCGCATTCGAAGGCACCTTTGCTAATGAGGGAGCAATCAGCATCGGCGCAAATGTCGCCTCGCACGCTTGCATCGGTGGTGTATTTGGCTACTACGGAAAACCAGATGTCAGCGCGAATGTCATCAACATAGGTGATATCAGCGTTACAGGCACACTCAGTGGCACAGTCTATGTCGGTGGAGTTTGCGGAGGTAGTGCGACAGCCGGCAGCATCACCAATGCGAAGTGTCACTGCAACATCTACAGTCCGGACTATACACCAGGCTTCATCTTCGGCAAGGAGCGCAGCGAGACAACAATAGCGAACAACTGCGCCGTAGGTGGTATGCTCGTGAAGGAGTGGGACGACTCGGATGCCGAGCCTGTAGCCAAGGGTACAAAGCTCAATGCAAGCAACTACTTCAAATATCTCTACACCAGCGAGCCTGAGTGGGAGAACGCAAACTACGACGGCTGTACATTGTTGACAAGTAAGCCATCGTTGCAATAATCCATAAAACGATTACGACTATGAAAAATTATCAAAAACCACAACTTGAGATCTTCCTCGTCGTAGCCGAGAGGGGTTATGGCGACAGCGTAGGACTTCCGGGATTCGGAACAGAGAACGACGAATTGGTCTATTAACATTGAGAGGGTGCCCACGGGACACCCTCTCAACATTATTTGCGCTCACGCTCCCAATCAAAAGGTTCAAAGGTGATAGTAGGATTGCGCCACTCAGTTTTTCGCATCGAGAAGATGATGAATGGCAGAATTATCACGATAAATGCGCCACCAAAGAGCACCGAGAACCATACCGTTGTGCTACCCGTCGCAATCTGCGCAGGCGGTATAAAGCTCAACACGAAGGCGAGCAACGAGCCGAGGAAACCTACGCCCGCAATGATCCACATTGTGGCGTTTCCTCCGAGGCGGAAAGGACGCTCCTTCGAGGCTCGACGATAGCGCAGCACGATGGCCGAGGCGAACATCAGCATATACATAATAAGGTAGAGCAAGGCGGTGAGCTGCGAGAGAATCTGGTAGAACGACTGCACCGATGGCATAACCACAAAGAGCAGTGCCAAGAGGGTTACAATCACGCCCTGAATAAGCAGAATATTGCGCTGCACACCATTGCTGTTCTCCTTCTGGAAGAATGGAGGCAGATAGCCCGCCTTACCCACTGCGAAGATACCCTTCGAAGGACCCGACACCCAAGTCAGCACGCCCGCCAATACACCGAACATCAGCGCAATCGCCACGATTGGCGAGGCCCACGACATCTTGAAGTAGGCGAGGTAGCTGTCGAAGCCCACCAAGAGCGACTGCGTGAGGTTGACTTCCTTGGCAGGAATGATCACGCCCAACGAGAATGTGCCAAAGATAAATATCAGCACCGTAACAATTGCGCCCAAGATAATTGCCTTCGGATAGTTGCGGCGAGGGTTGTCGACCTCCATAACGTGGACACCCATCATCTCCATTCCGGCATAGAAGAGGAATATACCACTTGCCAAGACGAGGTTGCTGAACTTCGACATATCGGGGAAGAAGCTCTGCGACATATTCATATGGTTCGTGCCACCCGTAGCGAGGTAGGCAATGCCCATTACGATAAGCAGAGCGGCAGGGATAATCGTGCCGATGAGTCCACCCCACTTACTGATCTTACCAACCCAACTCAAACCCTTAAGGGCGATAAAGGTCGCCACCCAATAGATGGCCAACACCACGATAAGGGTAAAAAGTTTGTTCGAAGCGAGCGCCATATCGTGCGTCTGATCCATACCGATAAAGGCGATCGAGACCGCACCAAAAGTGAGCACCGTAGGATACCAGATGGTGGATTGAATCCACTGAATCCAAATCGCCAGAAAGCCCAATCGTGCACCCATCGCCTCGCCTACCCAGCGAAACACTCCACCCTGCTTGTTGGAGTACATTGCCGCCAGCTCGGCAGCCACAAGTGCGGTAGGAATCAAGAATACGATAGCCGCAAAAAGGTAGTAGAAGGCTGACGAGAGTCCATAGATGGACTCCGCAGCAAGTCCTCGCAGACTGACAACTGCGGTGACATTCATAATTGCAAGAGTTGCCACCGAGAGGCGGAAACCCGAACTCTTTTTATTCTCCATAGGAAATCAATTTTTAGTTATCACCTCTCGCAAGTCGCAATAATTGCGCCACATCCATCCATCAAGCACCGTCGCCTCACATTTTTATGCCACCCAAATTTGTTTTGTGCGAATAATAATTGTACCTTTGTAAAGATTTATACCTATTAGAACGATGACTATCAGATCGCTTTGGTAACAACTACTCGACCGAAATTTCGTGGTAACAACATAACGATGAGCGTGAGACAACTTATAATAGCAATAGTGGCATCACTCCTGATGCTGGGATGCACCTCGAAGGCGAAGAAGACGGAGCCTGCGAAGTGTTACCGCTTCCTGCGCGTGTTCCCTCCGTCGCAGGCGAGCGACGAGGAGAAGCTCGCCTATATGCGTGACCACTATTGGGACAAGTTCGACTTTGCCGACACACTCTACACGACCAAAGCCGACACCATAGAGATGTTGCGCGTCTATGCCGACTATGTGTCAAACTTTGTGGGACCATTCAACCAAGAGCCTATCCGCAAGTTGATGGAGAGGGCCTCCGCATCGAAAAAGATGTTCGACTACTTCGGTATGTTGTCCGAAAAGGTGCTGCACGACCCCAACTCGCCATATCGCAGTGACGAGCTCTACATAGCGGTATTGGAGGCGCAGATAGCCTCGCCGCACTACGACCGCTACGAGAAGATGGCACCCGAGTACGACCTGCAGATTGTCTCGCAAAACCGCATCGGACACAAGGCAAACGACTTCAGCTACACCGTCGCAAATGGCAAGTCGTACCGAATGTACGACCTGAAGAGCGACTTCACGATAATCTACTTCAACAACCCTGGTTGCTCGCTCTGTCGCGACATTACCAAGGCGATGAAGGAGTCGGAGATTATCTCCAAGATGGTGCGAAATGGCAAACTCAAGGTGCTTGCCATCTACCCCGACGAGCAACTCGACGAGTGGCTCAAACACCGCGCAGATATGCCTAATGAGTGGATTAATGGCTACGACAAGGGGCAACTCATCGACCGCGAGAATCTCTACAATGTGAACGCCATTCCTGCTCTCTATCTGCTCGACAAGCAGAAGGTGGTCTTGGTGAAAGACTCAATCAATGTGGGCGAGATTGAGGAGATATTAAAGGGCAAAATTTAACATAGTATCAAACATATAAAAGCGTTAAACAATGAACAATCAACCAGTTAAGAGACTCTACCGTTCGAAATCGAACCGCATTATCGGAGGCGTTTGCGGAGGCCTTGCCGAATATCTCAACATCGATGCGAATGCCTTGCGTGTAATCACCGCGCTACTGACATTTGTGATGGGAATGTCGCTGTGGGTCTATCTGCTTGCGTGGTTAATCATCCCTGAGGAGAGGTAAAAAAGAGAACGAGGAGTGCAATTCCGAGTGCTCTCGCCTTGCACTCCTTGACCCAAATTTTCGACTATGCTGGTGCTTATCATCTCGTTTATTCTCATCAAATTCGTGCTTCCACGAATGGCTCCGTCGAGTCCGCATCTCGAGGGCGATAACCTCGATGCCGAGGGGGCGGAACTGAGCCAAGAGGAGAAGATGAGACTCAAGGTCGTGAAGCTCGCCGAGAAGCTAAATCTCGCTATTGCGAGGATTTGGCAAGTGGTGGCGTGCATCGCTATTTTGCCTCTCATTGGCTCGTCTATATCGCTGATTATAAGCATTATACACATCATACAAGGGGACACATCGCTACTTGTCTCTACACCCCTTGGCAAGGTTGGCTCACTCTCAGATATTGCCTCCGAGTACTCCATCTCGCTGGTGATTTTCGGACTTGTCTCGGCACTTATTTTAGTGCTTCTCCTCATCTACATCGCTGCAGTTCTAATCCTTCGTCGCAAGGCAAATTTGAGGGTTATTTTCGTCGCACTCGTCCTATGGCTGACGGTCTCTATTAGCGGCTCAATCATCCACCGGGGAGATCTCTTTGCGGAGCGCGAGACCGAAACGATTTCACACCAAACCTTCGAGCAAATCGAGCCCAAAAAGAGCGCAACCGAATAGCTCAAATTAAATATTTTTTTGCGCCAATAATCGATTTTTTTTGCCAAATTTGGAGGGATGAATCACTCAATTTCAAGGGGTGAAAATTCAACGAAACCCTCGAAAAATTCAACGAAATCGCACTCGTTATTCGGCTGGGTGCGCCAGATTTCGCACCATTTTGGACTACGAAAACACCATTTTCGACACCATTTTTTACCCTTCAAACCTTCATTTTCAACCATCAAAGAGGGGTAAATCCGAATTATTTTTTGCGTATGCGCAGAGGTGTGCCCCTAACTTGCTGTATCACAATAAGTTACGGGGGGGGGTATAAATAGTGGTCAAAATGCGCGTTTTTTTTCTAAAAAACATTTCTTTTTTCAGATTTTTTTCTATATCTTTGCAACGTTAAATGTATGGCACAGAATTTGAACAAGCCATTGGGGTTCGATATGGCAAATGTAAAGTGCCGAACTTTAGAGTGTTAGTCGTGAAAAAGCTTTTAATATACATATTGCTGGCATTAGCCGCTATCATCCCTGCCACTGCACAGGAGAGGGTTATTGAGCACCAGTTGGTGGTTGATATTCCGTTTGTGCTTCGTGGAGAGGATGAGGGCGACATCTGCCTCAATCGCGACACCACCGAACTTGCCAAGGCGTTCCGTCACCTTCGTGCCATCGCCAATGACCACACCATCGTTATCAAGTCTGTGGAGTTCTACAGCTCGGTTTCGCCAGAGGGTTCATACCGCTTCAACAAGGCGTTGGGTAAGCGTCGTCTCGAGACCGCCGAGCGCATTGTTCGCAGCTACATCACCATCCCAGAGTCTGCAAAGGTCACTCGCACCGAGCGAATGATTCCGTGGACCGAGTTCCTGCTCCCTATCATCACCTCCGACACATCGAAGGAGTATCGTGAGGAGCTTATGAAACTCATCATCGAAAACGAGCGTTCGGAGCGTCGTTCGGCATTGCAGAGTGCCCGAGATGGTCAGTTGTGGAGAGAGCTCGAGCGCGACTACTTCAAGGATATGCGTAAGGGTGGAGCAATCATCACCACGGTGCGTATCATCTACGACGAGATTCTATCGCCACTTCCTGTTATGACAAGTGTAGCTCAGGTCGACCCTTCGCTTATGTCGTTCCCGCAGCCTGTTCAGGTAGAAGAGCCGGCACCTGCGCAGGAGAAGGTTGAGCCTCAGCTTGGCGTTACACTCAAGACCAACCTCGTGGTTTGGGGCTTGGGCATCACCAATGTGGCTGTTGAGTTTGACATTTGCAAGCACCTCTCGTTGTCGGTGCCTGTAATGTACGCCGCATACAACTACTTCAAGCCTACCATCAAGTTCCGTACCCTCGCTACACAGCCGGAGTTGAGATATTGGATCAAGAAGGAGAATACAGGTTTCTTTGTTGGCGCGCATTTTGGAGCAGGTTCGTACAATATCGCTGTGAACAGGGATACCCGTTATCAGGATCACAACGGTAAGAGCCCTGCGTTAGGAGGAGGTATCAGCCTCGGCTACCGCACTCCAATCTCTAAGAACAAGAAGTGGAGTATGGAGTTCGTGTTGGGCGCAGGTGGTTACAAGCTCCACTACGACACATTCTATAATGTAAATAATGGCCGACTTTTCGGTACACATAAAAAGACATATTGGGGCGTAGACAACGCTGCAATCAGTTTCAACTATAAATTCGATTACAAGAGAAAGAAGCAACAATAGTGATGAACAAACTACGCTACATACTCGTTTGCGTAATGTCGCTCTTTGTTGCGGCAGGATGCGATGTACACGAGTTCCCTGAGTACAACGGGGATCCCGTGCCATTCACCCTGCACATCAACTTCGATACCGAGATGCCTCTCTACAAGGAGGTTATCTACACCCGTGATGGCGAGACTACCAAGGCACCACACGAGGAGCACGACATCCGATACCTTATTGGCGCGTACCGCGTGAATGCGCGCGAGGAGAACCGTATTGCCGATAGCGTTCTTGTATTCACCAAGGCTGACCTCACCGATCTCAACCACACCGTACAGTTCGAGTTGCCTGAGGGTCTCTACGACTTCCGCGTATGGTGCGACTATGTCGATGCGGGTAGCACAGAGGACAAATACTACAACACAAGCGACTTTGCCGAGATTATATTGATGAATCGCAACAACCACGAGGGTAGCAACGACTACCGTGATGCCTTCCGAGGCACTGTTCGTGGCGAGATCGTCGATCCTCAGTTCTATCGCGGCCCTATTGCATCGAGCTTCAAGAACGAGGCTACTGTCGAGATGCGCCGACCTATGGGTAAGTACCGCTTCATCTCTACCGATGTGGAGCTCTTCCTCGACCGCTTGGCTATGGCGCTCAAGGAGGCGGGCAAGCTCAATACGCCACTTGGTGAGAAAGAGCCTACGCTCGAGGAGCTGAAGGAGCGCATCGATATTGGCGACTTCAAGGTTCTCTTCCGCTACAACCTCTTTATGCCTTGTTCGTACAACATCTTTACCGACAAGCCAGCCGACTCGTGGACAGGTATGTCGTTCACCAGCCCAATGTACCGATTGAGCAAGACCGAGATGTTGCTCGGCTACGACTACATCTTTGTGAATGGTGTCGAGACCACGCTGAATATCTCGGTAGAGGTTTACGACAAGGACAATCAGTTGATGTCGAAGTCGAATCCGGTGAATGTGCCGGTTAAGCGTAGTATGCTCACCGATGTTCGTGGCGAGTTCCTCACCTCGAAGGCTACGGGAGGTGTGGCTATCAACCCTGGCTTCGATGGCGATGACTACAATGTACCGGTTGTATTCCCTTAATGGTTATACCTATATATAATAATATATATTAGACCATTTAGATCAGCACATATTTTTACCAAATAATTTCACTTATTAACTTTCATAAACTAAAAGACTATGAAAAAACTTTTCCTAGTATTGGCTGCAGCCTTTGCAATGGTTGCTTGCCAGACCGACATCAACGAGGTTGGTGTCGCAGGTGGTGAGGTGGACGTTACCTTCGAGGTTGGCACTCCTACCCGTGCTTACAGCGATGGTACTACCGCTACCGTACTCCAGTACGCTGTCTATGAGGGTGAGAATGAGCTGACTGCTCTCACACGTTCGGTTGAGGATAACAATCCTGACACAATCAACATCAGCAAGACCGTTTCGTTCAAGCTCGTTACCGGTAACACCTACACCGTAATCTTCTGGGCAGCTGCTCCAAATGCACCTTACACAGTTGATTTCGATGCTAAGACTATGACCATTAATTACAATGGTGTAAAGTCTAACAACGAGAATCTCGATGCATTCTACAAGCGTCACACCTTCACCGTTACTGGTGCACAGACCGAGACTATCGAGCTCCGTCGTCCATTCGCACAGCTCAACATCGGTACCAACGACTACCTTCACGCAGAGGAGGCTGGTTATGAGCCTACTAAGTCGTATGTAAAGGTTACACAGCTTGGTGATGTTCTCAACCTTTGGAACGATGAGGTTGAGGGTACTGACGCAGCTATCTCTTTCGACTATGCTGCAATCCCTACTGGTGAGACTTTCCCAGTTGCTGGTTATGAGTACTTGGCAATGAACTACTTGCTCGTTAATAGCCAGAAGGAGGTTGTTGACATCGAGTTCGGTTACACCGAGAGCGATGCAGCTGCTGCTAAGACTCGCACTGTAGGCTCTGTACCTGTACAGCGTAACTACCGTACCAACATCTACGGTCAGTTGCTCACAAGCGACGTGGATATCAATGTAGTAATCAAGCCTGAGTACTACGAGCCTGCACACGAGCTTGAGGCTCTTCAGAATGCTGCTTTGAACGGTGGTACTATTACCTTGTCTGAGGATGTAGTTTTGACTGCTCCACTCGAGGTTATGGCTGCTATGACAATCAACCTCAATGGTAAGACTATCAACAACCCTGCTGGTTACGCTATCGAGAACTACTCGGAGTTGACTATCGAGGGCAACGGTGACCTCAATGGTATGGGAGCTATCCGTTCGCACGGTGGTAAGGTTACTGTCAATGGTGGTACTTTCACAGGCACTTCAAACTGGAGCGCTGGTACATTTCAGCACCTCTTGAAGGCTGTAAATACCGAGGTTGTTATCAATGGTGGTACTTTCGATGCTACTATCGGTGGTACAAACAACGCAATGATTAATGTATCGGAGAACTCTGTTGTTACAATCAACGGTGGTACATTCAGGAACGTTAATGGCGTGATTCCACAGTTTGCACCATATATGTTTACCTATGAGAAGAATGGTAAGCTCATTATCAATGGTGGTGAATTCTATGGAGGTTGGAGATTCAATGGCGAGACTGCAACTACTGACATTTACGGTGGTAACTTCACTGTTAGCTATGATGGTCAGTCGTTCCACGCTAATTCGACTCACGTATTGAAGATTTACGGCGGTGTATTCAGCCTCGATAATGGTGCTAAGTTGAATCCTGCAAACCACCTCGCAGCAGGTTACAAGGTTGCTCCAGTTGGAAATCTTTACTATGTGTTGCCAGAGGTTGTTGCTGATGCTGCAGTTGCTGCAAATGTAACTTCTGTAACCGAGAGCACTGCTGATGTTGCTACTGCTCTTGCAACTGATAATGGCGAGGCAACAATGTTCTTGTGGAACGATGTTGCTTACATCGCTAAGTATGGCGAGGTTGTTATCACCTCTTCGGCTGAGGAGGCTACAACTGTTCGTGGCGTAATCGAGGGTGCTGCTGCTTTGACAAGCGCAACCGTATCGGAGGGTATCGAGGTTGTTGGTAACCGTACATTCCGTAAGTGTGGTGAGTTGGTAACTGTTGCGTTGCCAAACTCTCTTACCGAGATCGGAACTGCAGTATTCCAGTCGTGCTCGAAGCTCGCTAATGTAACTATTCCTGCAAGCGTTGCTACAATCGGTGAGGGTGCATTCGCAGAGTGCGTTGGTTTGACCTCTATCAACATCCCTAACGGCGTAACTCGTCTCGAGAAGGATGTATTGCGTAACACAGGCCTCACTTCGATTGAGATTCCTGCATCGGTAAACTATATCGGTACTTATGCATTCCGTGACTGCGAGTCTTTGACCGAGGTTAAGATCCTCTCTCCTGAGTTCACAATCGAGGTTAACAGCTTCACAAATATGGCTGCTCCGGTGCCTACAATGACCATCTATGTTGTAAACAACGAGATGAAGGCTTACCTCGAAAGCGTGCTTACTAACTACGACAAGTCGTACATCACTGTTGTAGTAATGTAATCGATAGCAATATCATAAACAACGACTGCGCCCCTCATTGCGAGGGGCGCAGTTCTTTTTGTGGGAGGGGTATCTGTTTAGTGGTGGTGATGCTCCAGGACCGTGTGTGGAATGTGTCCGTGCGAGATAATCTGGATAGGGCAGTGGTAGTTCTCCAACTGCTCGGCGGTGATGATGTTCGAGTCGTGGCGATGAACGGTGCGATTCACGCAGACAATGCTCTTCACCACACTTGTAATAGTGCCCAGATCGTGCGACACCATAACTATCGCCATACGCTCGTTCAGACGATGCAAGAGCGTGTAGAGTTCGTTCTCGAATTGGTTGTCCACAAAGTTCGTAGGCTCGTCGAGAATCAGCAATTTAGGCTCTAAGATAACCGCTCGGCAGAGTAGTGCGCGTTGCATCTGACCGCCCGAAATCTCGCTTATCTGACGGTCGGCAATAGCCTCAATACCAGCCATTTCGAGCAGCTGCATCGCCTTCTCGCGGTCGGCTTTGGTGTAGCGAGAAAAGAGTCGCTTTTCGGCCTGTAGTCCCGACATCACAACCTCCACAACCGAGATAGGAAACGAGCGATCGAACTCGGCCTGTTGTGGCAGATAGCCAATCTGACGATGGCCACGCTCCGTGAGAGTGGGGGAGTGGTGAACGGTGCCCGAGTAGGGTAGTGCGCCCAAAATTGCCTTGACAAGGGTGGTCTTGCCACCGCCATTCGGACCAATTATGCCCAGGAAATCATCGGGGTAGATGTCGAGCGAGACACCCTCGAGAGCGGTGGTCTCGTCGTAACGAACGGTTACATCTTTGAGTGATACGATAGGCTCCATAGCTACTCGGTGATTAGTGTTACGATATTGCGGATATTGGCGAATATATCCTCGTCTAATGGATTGATTTCCACAGCTTTGGCATTTATATCACGACAGATGACCTCGACCGACGATGCGGGAAACTCCGATTGGTAGAAGATGTTGCGAACACCATCTTTGCGTGCGTGCTCGATGATGCGTGCCAGATGTTTTGCGCTCGGCTCCTTGCCCTCGTTCTCGATTGCCACCTGCTCGAGATTGTAGTCGCGAGCGAGGTAGGTGAGTGCCGGATGGTAGATGAGAAAGCTGTGGTGAGTGCTCTGACTGCACATCTCCGACACCTCCTCGTCGAGCTCTAACAGCTTGATACATAGGGTAGTGTAACGCTCATCATACTTTGTCGAGTCGGGCATTTCGCGTGCAATGGCAGAGTAGACATTCTCCGCCATCTTGCTGAGTGACTTGGGCGAGCACCAGATGTGCGGATCGACTCCGTGAGCGTGCGAATGTGCCGCTCCTTCGTGGTCGTGGTGGGCGTGAGAGCAGGTGCCGGCAATAAGCTCTATGCCTCGAGAAAGGTTGACAATCTGCTCGTTGCGGGCAACGCGGTGGAGTAGTGCCTGCTCAAACTCAAGCACCCCCGTGCCGAAGACAAATCGCGCTGACTCCACCTCGCTGAGCTGCTTGGCTGTAGGCTCGAATGTCTCGGGCGAAGCACCTTGTGGCACAAGCACACTAATCTCGAAGTCGTCGCCTAAGATGCTCTCCACAAGCGGTTTAAGCGGAGCAATCGACACAACAGCGCGATTTTCAACTACAATATTTCTGTTGCCACACGCAACACACAACGCTGCAGCCATCACCGCAACAACGATCTTTATACATAACTTTTTCATCATCATACTAATTTCAACTCTTTCAAATTCACTCAGGCCCCATCAAATCCGCTACAAGTAATATCATATTCTTGATCAACGAACTATCAATTAGACCAAATTGCAACCGCATTGCTCAATCCCATCTGCTGATATAATCATTTGCTGATTAACTCAACTGCTGATTAACTCATCTGCCGATATTATCATTTGCCGATATTATCATTTGCCGATTAACCAACCAAGCACTTACTTACACATATTACCACCCTCCCCCATATACAATTTAACATAATGTACATATTACCGCATTGTTTGGTAGTAGGTACAAATTTAGTCAATATGGGCGAGACCGCCAAATATTTCTCGCCCAATTATTTACCTTTCAAAAATCCGTTACTATGCCCAAAAAAACAACCTTCCAAAATGCGTCTAATTTAGCGCTATCTTTCACTCAGTTATTACGCGGTGATTTTGCCTTCGGTGTGCAAAATGAAAAATTTTCTTACCACTTTGGCAAATACACCTACATTGCCGAATTGTTTACAAATGTAAAATTGCGGCAAAACCAAATCGGCCCATATGTTCGGTTGCTCTCTGCTACTTTTCGCAAGATTATCAACGCCGATATTCGGTATCGTCAGCGTATGGATGATTTGCCCGCTGCTGTCGGCTGTCGTGCCTTCGGTGTCACCCCTCTTGGTGGCGGGTGGTATTCGCCAAATATCAAGGTTGCCACCAACTGCGCTCAAGTACTTGAGTACATCTGCCGCCAATGGTGCAAGCGTACTGTACAATATCCGCACACTTTGACGGTTATTTTCGATAAACTCAAGAGCGCCACAAAGGCTATGCCCAAGATGCCTGACAAATATTCACTCTTTTGGGATAGTCCAAATAGGCATATTAGGCGCGATGGTGTCACCATCATTGAGGAATACCACATATCTATGCCCTTTCGCGTCGAATATTATGCCCGCTGCAGCGGCTTTGTCTATCTCTCGTTCGGTGCTGCGTGTCGTGTGTCGCGTGTGGACCTTGTCCACTTTGACAACCTCAACATTCAATCAGTCAATATCAAGGCCGCAGCGGTTGTTATTGACGACTTTTTCGCTGTTGAGGGTGTGCGTGCTGTGCAATCCTGGGGCCATCTTGGCAAAAAGCGTGAGGTTGAGGAACTGCCCGACCTTAAAAAAGTGCGCAAATTGTACGGCGGCAACACTGACAAACTCGCTGCGTCTTATTATCGTGCTTGCAAAATGGGCTATTGTACTTTTAACGCATACACTTATGGCAGATTGAAGGCGTTGAGGTAATCAAGTTTCCGGTTTTTGTTGTATCTTTGTCGCGGAGTTAGTAAGGATTGACTATTGACTGGTAGTTGTGGGGGCCTCGCTTGGCGGTGTGGTCCCTCTTTTTATGCCTTCGGCTCATCGTTTTTGGTGGTGGCTCGTTTCAGTCACCACCCCCAAAAAACGACGCTTGGTTAGTCGCTCGTTCCTTCTTGGTGCTTATCGGCTCCCTCTTGGCTCGTTTCAGCCTTTGCAGCATATCAGCGGGTACCAAGGTGCAGCAGCAGATGGCAGCAGCCACAGCAGCAGCGAATAGTGGCGACAATTCGCCACTATGGCCCCGCCTTTCCCCGCTATGCTACGCGGTCCTACTGCGCATAGTTTAGCGTGTTGTGGTTGTCCGCTGTGGTTGGCTCTCGGTCCGTAGCGGGGGGCGCCCCCAACCCCACCCAAAGCGGTACCGCGGTTGCGGCCCGAACACGCAAATTGCCCCACAAACACGCAAGGGTATACAAGCGGTGGCATTGCCCCCGCCCTTGCGTGTATGCGTGGCAAAGGTGGCGGGCCGCCCCGCGGCTGTCGGCCCGCTGCGTGCGTCTATTCCACCGCTGCACACTTTGCCCCCAGGGCAAGCGTGCAGCAGTGCAGCCACCCGCAGCGGCCCGCCTTCTATCTTTGTCGGGGGCTTTGTCGGGGCGCGGGGCGTCACCCCGCGTGCCGCTGCCCTATGCGCACGCCCTGACGGGCAGCGGTCCCCGCCTCGCCTGTTGCGGCCTTCGGCCGCCTACCCGCCAAAAGTTTCTACACAGCAGCAGCAGCGACCACAACCGCTTCAAATGTTATGAATTTGTTATGTGTTGAGGTTCAATCATTTATCTTTGTGCAGTTAATGTAAAATCTTGCTGCAATATGTCCTATTATGTTAAACTAAAGCAACGCAAAAAGCGGCAGCAGTTGCTGCAGCGTCGCAGTGTCCGTTCCTACCATCGTGATCCTTCGTTGTCGCAGATTGATTTGCGGCAGCGTGTGATTGCCCTTGCCAAGTGGTACAAAGGGCAGCGGGCCGAACTATTGTACGCCAAATTGGCAGTGTTGGGCCTATCTGCTGCCGATAGACGCATATATTGGCGCGGTGGTGTCGGCTCCTGGCATTGGCTGCCAAAGTTGGGCGTTTTCCGTGTTCAAGTACGCGCGTCGCATTGCTCAACCAAAGGCGCCTATATGCCCTATGCCATATGCGTTGAGGTGTAAAAGTTTACAATTGTAAACTCCGCTCACATATCGAAAAACAACAAAAAACAGCGTTACACCATCGTGCTGCGCTGTTTTCCCTTTTGTTTTTATCGATTATTTTACTAACTTTATGTACATATTACATCATTTTGCAATGAGAGGGTAGAGTACCCTGCTGAGTGCCAAACTGCCCATATTTTGGTTGCTCGGCTCTACTCTTTGGCAATAACCGTAAATTTCACTACAAAGATAAAAATAATTAGCAAAGATTCGCACAACGCGCAGTTTTATAGTTAGAACATTTGGTTTGTCTCACACCAACAATGCGCCTGCTTATTGTTGGTTATCAGTGACATAGCGTGCAAAACAGACATATTTTAACTCGCTGAGAATCGCATATTTTATCTCGCACGACTCATTGTCCGCGAATTTTGGCTCAACGATGGGCTTTTTTGCAGGCACGCGAGCCGCTGCGCCTATATATATAAGGTAAAAAAAATATAGGGTAGCGACCACCCTATATTTCTCCTTCAGATCACAGCCGAGGTCGACCTTGGTGTCGAGCTACCTCTTTGGTCGAATCTCCTCGAAAGTCTGATCGCGATAGACGATTATGATCTTCTCGATGTCGGTGCGATTGAGCGACAAACTTGGCTGCTCGGCTGACGATTCGCGAATGTTCGAATTGACGCATTGCGCAGACGACGATGGCTGTTGATCGAAGAGCGTTCCGCTTGTGGTTGGCTGACCTGGCGCAATCGAATTTGTCGCATTCGGGTTGAGCATCTCCTCGGCATCTCCGAGCAGCCAGTATGGATTGATATGCGGAAAGCGAGTAACGATTTTACACAACAATTCGAAGCTCGGCTTGTTGCGTCCGCTCAAAATATGAGAGACTGCAGCCGGCTTCACCTCGAGAATCTCAGAGAGCTTGCTCGCTGTCAAATTCTCATTTTGCATCAAAATACGCAATTTTTCGTCCATCTCCTTGATTTTTTACAAAGGTAACAACAATTAACAATATCTGCAAATAAATTTCTACAAATGTTAAATGTTAATAACTGTTAACAAGTGTTACAAATGTTAATATCTCAGATTCGGTAAAATAGCGATTAGTACCATATTTTATATTCAACTTTATATAAGAGTCCGTAAAGTATTGGTATTGATAGTAATAATCCGCTTTAGAATGGTTATATGCTATAATATTCGCTAAATAGCTTTACTGGGTGCTATATGGGTTTGTTCGTACTTTATATAAAATCCGCAAGTAGCTGATATTTAGCGGTCTATTTATTGAAAAATCAACCACTGAACAGGGTTATTTCTGCCCGAAATAACTGTTATGAACACGGTGTTTTGATGTTACAGATGTAAATTGATATCAAGGTTTTAACACAATTTAAACATTACAAGAGTAAACTATTTGGACTACTGAGTCGGCTTTGATATGTTACAAATGTAAATAACAGGGTTGCAAAAGGGGAAAATTCAGAAAGAATAGATTTTTTGTGTATGACTAACTACCCCACTATTTTTAAGTCAAGAGAATTTGCGTATATTATGTTAAATATGTATATGAGAAATGCAGAAGGAATGATGTATATCCTTCTGCATTATAGAGAGTTACGGAGTTGTTAACACTCCCCTGTTAGCGTAGTGCTTCTGCTATTTCTGCAAACTCTTCTGGAGTTAAAACGAGCTTCTCGCGGCTGAAATCAACATCTTTTTCGCTATTCATAGGGATCAAATGGATGTGTGCGTGGGGCACTTCGAGGCCCAATACAACCGTTGCTACCCTATTGCAGCCGCTAAATGCCTTGATTTTTTGTGCAATCTGCTTGGCGAAGAGAATCATACCCTGAAGCGTATCGTCGTCAAGGTCGTAGAGATAGTCAACCTCCTGCTTTGGCACAACAAGTGTATGGCCCTTTGCGAGCGGATTGATGTCGAGAAAGGCGAAGAAACGATCGTTCTCTGCCACTTTGTAGCAAGGGATCTCCCCAGCTATGATTCGTGAGAAAATGGTCATAATTTTGCTCTTTTATAGTTTAGTCGAAAAATGCGATGTGTTGCCACCCTACTCCTCGTTCTTGAACTTTGGTGTAAGGATCTCGCTGTAGATGACAGCCTCTCGAAGATTGAACTTGTGGGCTCCATTCTTCTTGCTTGCTGCCTCTCTACTACCTTCTTCGGTCTCTCGCTTGAATGTTCGATTTGTCGCATTCTTGCAATTTTGACCTGCCACTACCCTAGCGGATTTTTTTTGCTCGGCTTTGGCTTTTGTTTGTGGCCTCTTAACGCTTTGAGGGGCGGATTGAGACTCTGTAATCTCATCGAAAATGGTCTCCATCGAGTCGGGATGGCTGCTCTGCTCCACCTTTTGCTGTTGTGGCAGAGGTATCGACTGTGGCTCAGGGCGGAAAATATCGCCACCGAAAGGCTCTTGTTCAGGGCTCTTTTGCGGTTTGTTGCCTACAGCCTTTATGATAATGCTGATTATGGCGATGATAGCCACTACTATGCTCGAAAAAATATCCTCCATAGCTACATTATTTCGTTGTTTTCAATGCGTTTAACGCTCTCTAAGCCCTTTAGTTGACGGAACTTATCCATCAGAGCGTAGAGTGCGTCCGCGCTCTGTATGTAGAGGCTTATCTTGCCCTCGAATATGCCATTGTGGCTACTCAGGTGTATCTCTCGCATATTGACGCTGAAGTCGTCAGAAACGATGTGGGTTATATCCGAAAGCATACCCATTCGGTCTATTCCACGAAGTTCTATGGTCGAGAGGAAGGCTGTGGCCTTGTGTTGCGACCACTTGATTTTGTCCTTGATGATGTTCTTGCCATACTGCGATGCAAGGCGATTGAGCTCGTCGCAAGTGGCCTTGTGCACCACAATTTTGTTGGATATCGGATCGCGGAAGCCTACGACATTGTCGCCCGGCAGCGGATTGCAGCACGGAGCAATGGTGAAACTATCGTCCGCAGGTGCGTTATCGTTTTCGGAGATGTCGTCGGTATCGTCGTCATCCTCTTGTCGCAAACGCCAGAATTTCAGCAGTTTGCTTGTTGCTGACGACTTGAGCACCTTCTCGATGTTCTCAAGCGAGATGATACCGGCTCCAATGCGGCTGTAGAACTCATCCTTGTACTTGCAACCGTATGCCTTCATCGCTTTGCGGAGTACGTTACCGCTCGATGCGATGTTAAATTCAGCCAATTTCGCCTCGAAAATGGCGATTCCATTCTCGATATTGTTCTCTTGCTCGCGCTTGAGGAAGGCGGTAATCTTCTGCTTGGCCTTGGTTGTTGTTACCGAATCGAGCCACTCTGCCTTAGGTTTGGCGGTGTCGGCGGTGATAATCTCTATCTGGTCGCCCCACTTCAATGTCTTGGTGACTGGCTCGATTTTGTGGTTGATTTTTGCGCCTATGGCGTGGTCTCCCACCTTGGTGTGGATGTCGTATGCGAAGTCGAGAGCGGTTGCCCCGTTTGGCAATTGCCGCTGCTCACCCTTCGGTGTAAATACCGTAATTTCAGAGGTATAGAGCGATAACTTAAAGTTGTCGAGGAACTCAACTGCACTCTCCGTAGGGCTATTCAATGCGTCGCGAATCTTCTTCAGCCAGGTGTCGAATGCGTCGTCGTTCTGCGATAGTGTTGCACGCTTGTACTTCCAGTGCGCCGCAAAACCTCGCTCGGCAATATCCTCCATTCGCTCGGTGCGAATCTGTACCTCCACCCAATGGCCATCGGGACCCATCACGGTCGAATGCAACGCCTCGTAGCCATTCGCCTTTGGCATCGATATCCAGTCGCGCAGACGATCCTGCTTAGGGGCGTAAATATCTGTTATATTGGAGTATATCTGCCAACATTGTGCCTTTTCGTTCTGCTCGGCCTTGGCCTTGAATACGATGCGAATGGCAAAGAGATCGTAGACCTCCTCGAACGGAATTTGCTTGCGCTGCATCTTTGTCCATATCGAGTAGACGCTCTTCACTCGTCCCGATATTTCGTAGTCGAAACCGTTGCTGTCGAGGGCTTCGCGAATCGGTTGGCAGAATCTGTCGATGTACTCTTGTCGTTTGTCGGCGGTCTTGGCCAATAATCCGTTTATGCGCTCGTAATCCTCTGGGAAACGATACTTCATACAGAGATCCTCGAGCTCACTCTTTATCGGATATAGTCCAAGTCGGTATGCCAATGGCGCAAAGAGGTATATGGTCTCGCCCGTAATCTTAATCTGCTTATTCAGAGGCATATACTGCAGTGTGCGCATATTGTGCAGGCGGTCGGCAATCTTGATCAGAATCACACGCACATCGTCCGAGAGGGTGAGCAGCACCTTGCGGAAATACTCCGCCTGGGCCGATGTCTCGGCGTTGAATACGCCCGACATCTTGGTCAGTCCGTCAACCATCGAGGCTATCTTTGGTCCGAAGATGTGCTCGATATCCTCGACTGTGTAGTCGGTATCCTCCACCACATCGTGCAGAAGGGCCGCGATGACCGATTTAGCACCGAGTCCAATCTCGTCGACCGCAATCTGTGCCACGGCAATCGGGTGTAGCATATATGGCTCGCCCGAGCGACGACGCACTCCCGAGTGTGCCTCTTTTGCAAGGAAGTAGGCACGCTTTATCATATTCCAGCTCTCTTCGCCCTTGCATATTTTTTTGCACGAAACGACCAGCTTTTCCCAAGCCTCGTTAATCAATTTCTCGTCTTCAGCTGTATAATTACTCATATCCTGCAGCCCTAATAACTAAAATCCTCTAAAAACCAATATTGAGAGCAGTACCGACTACGGTTACCCATAGTAGGTACTCTGCTCTCATTTGCAGGGTGTTATGCCCTATTTTGCTCTATTTCGCAGTCATCATCGCCTCGCGGAGCTTAGCCTCGATCTCGTCGCAGAGCTCCTTGTTCGAGGTTAGCAACTCCTTCACAGCGTCGCGTCCCTGGCCGATCTTCTTCTCGCCATACGAGAACCACGAGCCCGACTTCTTGATGATCTCGAAGTCTACCGCCAAGTCGAGAATCTCGCCAATCTTGGAGATACCCTCGCCGAACATAATGTCGAACTCGGCCTTCTTGAATGGAGGTGCCACCTTGTTCTTCACCACCTTTACACGGGTGCGGGTGCCGAGCTGCTCGTCGCCATCCTTGATCACCGAGGTGCGACGGATGTCGATACGTACACTTGCGTAGAACTTCAGCGCGTTACCACCTGTAGTGGTCTCAGGGTTACCATAAACCACGCCAATCTTGTCGCGGAGCTGGTTGATGAAGATGCAGACGGTCTTGGTCTTAGCGATGCTTGCGGTGAGCTTACGCAATGCCTGCGACATCAATCGTGCCTGCAGACCCATTTTCGAGTCGCCCATCTCGCCCTCGATCTCAGCCTTTGGTGTGAGTGCCGCCACCGAGTCGATAACGATGATGTCGATTGCGCTCGAGCGAATCAGCGAGTCGGCGATCTCGAGAGCCTGCTCGCCATTGTCGGGCTGTGATACGAGGAGATTCTCTACATCCACGCCCAACTTTTGTGCATAGAAACTGTCGAAGGCGTGCTCTGCGTCGATGAATGCTGCGATACCGCCAGCCTTCTGCGCCTCGGCAATTGCGTGGATTGCCAATGTGGTCTTACCCGACGACTCAGGGCCAAAGATCTCTATCACACGTCCCTTAGGGTAACCGCCCACGCCGAGAGCCACATCGAGAGTGATCGATCCGGTTGGGATAACCGGTACATTCTCAATATTTTCGCTCGACATCTGCATAATCGAACCCTTGCCAAAATCCTTCTCGATCTTGGCCATTACCGCCTTCAAGACCTTCATCTTCTCGGCGTTTTGTGTTGTCATTTCGCTCATAGTATATCAGTTTTTATCATTTGTTACTGCTTTGTGGTCTTACCTTTTTAAGGTAAACTCTCCCCAAAGTTAATAATTATTTTTCATTTCTGGTGCTGTTTGCTTCTCTTTTTTGCAAATTTAATAGCTATTCCCAGCATAGCTGTGCCACAATCTGCTCCTCAAACTCCTCTGCTGAGTTGTTGAGTCTCTTCATACAGCGTGGGCAGCGAATCGAGTTTTCGGTTTCGATGTGACACCACCCATCCTTGCTGTACAACCGCTTCATAAATGCAGTGTCGGTCGGATATTTGAACTCTCCGCCACAGTGCTTACATCTGATAGTTGCCTCCATAATTGTAGTAGTTTTGGTTTGTTTCACGATGCAAAGGTACGGGCTTATTTTGACAACTCTTGTCAAAATCGAAAATAGTTGGTGAATTTTGCACAAATCTGCGGATGACGAAATGCTCACATAGGCTAACTATGCTGCGCTTTCGCTACCTTGCTTTGCACGAAATTCCCTCAGCTATTTTCGATTTTGAGTTGATTACAAGTAGGTTAGGGCTTTTTTGGGTAAATTTTGCACAAATCTGCGGATAGCGAAATGCTCACATAGGCTAACTATGCTGCGCTTTCGCCACCTTGCTTTGCACAAAATTCCCTCAGCTATTTTCGATTTTGAGTTGGTTATAAGGATGTTATGGCGTTTTTTGGGGAGGGGTGAATTTTGCGCTTTTTTACCATAAAAAATAGAGATTAGTAGAAAACGGTTTCTGCTAATCTCTAAAATGTCGCTGTAATTTCCAAATAAACAGCAACTTATATTTTTACTCAAGCGCCGCTTTTGGCATCATTACCGCTATTTTCGATTTTGAGTGTTAAGAACAAAAAAAAAGTGCGAAATTTTCGCACTTTTTATCCGTTTTCCGTTTTCCGTTTTCCGATTTCCGTTATCCGTTTTTAGTTTTCACCCTTTAGCACTACCCTCTCTGCTACGCTGCGGAGGTACTTTGCAACCTCTGGCTTGAGGCGAACAGGAGTGTCCGCTTTGAATGGCTCCTTGAAGAGTGTGAGGTAGCCCACAGCTGCAGCGAGGTACGAGCCTGCATACGAAGGGTGCGAGCCGTCCTTTACATAGAGTTCGATCTCTGGTCGCTCGCGGCGAACAATCTGCCAAGCAATACCCACAGGCGAAAGTCCAACGCCCAACTTCTGCGCCATAGCTGTTGTGTTCTTGGTCATAATGTTCTGATTGGTAGCGTAGTCGGAGAAGAAGTGAGGGTAACCCTCCACCAAGTCGGCCAACTTCTTGCCCTTAATGGTGTTGTTGCCATCGCGGCGGCCCCAAGTGAGCTCGATGATGCACTTTGCCTTAGGGCTATGCTCCTTGATCTTTGCCACCATCTTGCCCATCTCTCCTACAACATTCTTGTCTACTGATGTGCCGATGCGGAGCGAGTGAAGGCTCTGATCCTGCAAGAATGCGTAGTCGTAGCCACCTCTCTCAACCGCCTGACGCGATACGTGGTCGGCAAGGTGCTGCTTCATAGTGTAGCCACCGTGAGTGTAGTAGCCGCACTCGAGCTCGTGACCCTCGTGCCAAGCTATCTCCTTCAACATCATTGGGTAGTTGTTGTAGTAGGTGTAGCTGTTACCTATAAATAATACGCGTGTAACATCCTTTGGCTTCTTGTCGCCAAGGATAATTACCTTTGGAGCGGTGCTTGAGCCACTGCCGTAGAGCGAGCTCTTGGTTGCGCCCTTGTCGCACTGACGCAAGCGGATAAGCAGGTTGCCACTCTTGATGTCGTTCTCGAGACGGATGGTGTGCCACAAGAAGTTAGGCCACTTGTCCGACTGCGATGAGTAGCAGTTTACGCCCTTCTTGTCTGCGGTGGCTATAACGGGTTTCCACTGCTTGCCATCGAGATACTCAAATGCAAACGGATAGCTATTATCGGCTGGCTCTGCTATAAATGGGAACCACAAATCTACCGCTGTACCCGCCTTGATGTTCTGCACGGGTACGCTCATCAACCAATAGTCGCCTTTGCGTGTACCCTCGGCTGCAGGGTAGGTTTTTTTCTTGTTGCCTACGGTAAGTGTTGCCTTCTTGCCGACAAACTCTATTTCGCCCTTGCCTATGGTTGCGTGATAGCAGCCGTGTTCAACGAAGTGTGCGGTGCGCTTCGATGAGAAGCCCCACTCGGTGCGCTGAATAGTCTGTGCGCTGAGTGACAGCGAGATAGCCGCTGCAATGATGGTTAGTAATATCTTCTTCATAATCTTGTGTTAGGTCTATTCGAATGAGTGAATAACTACGCCTGAGCGCAATTTCGGTTCGAACCAGGTGGTCTTTGGAGGCATAATGTTGCCCGTGTCGGCAATGTCGATAAGCTGGCGCATCGATACGGGATAGAGAGCGAAGGCAACCTTCATCTCCCCCGAATCAACACGCTGCTGCAACTCGCCCAAACCTCGGATACCACCCACGAAGTCGATGCGCTTCGATGTACGCAAGTCCTTGATGCCGAGAATCTTGTCGAGCACCAAGTTCGATAGGATGGTTACATCGAGTACGCCAATCGGATCGGCATCGTTGTAGCGGCCCTCTTTGGCTGTGAGGCTGTACCACGCTCCTCCGAGATACATCGAGAAGTTGTGCAACGCCTGCGGTTTGTAGATTGCACTACCCTCCTTCTCAACCTCGAAATCCTCCTTCAATGCTGCAAGGAACTCCTCCTCGGTCAAGCCGTTCAGGTCCTTTACCACTCGGTTGTAGTCGATGATGCGAAGGTGTGACTCCGGGAAAGTAACCGCCAGGAAGTAGCAATACTCCTCCTCGCCTGTGTGGTTGGGGTTGTTTGCCTTGCACTCTGCGCCTACACGAGCAGCTGCTGCGGTACGGTGGTGTCCGTCAGCCACATAAAGTGCCGGAACTGAAGCAAAGATTGAGGTAATCTGCTCATTGTATTCGGTAGGTACTACCCACATAGTGTGACCAAATCCATCTTCAGCCACAAAGTCATATTCAGGCTCTGTTGCAACGATCTTGTTTACGATATCGTCAATCTCCTTGCGGTCGGGATATGCGAAGAATACAGGCTCGATGTTCGCCTTCTGGTTACGCACGTGGTGCATACGGTCCTCCTCCTTGTCGGTGCGTGTGAGCTCGTGCTTCTTGATTGCCCCCGAGAGGTAATCCTCGAAGTGGCAACACATCACCAAACCATACTGCGTGCGACCATCCATCGTTTGAGCATAGATGTAGTAGTGCTCCTCCTCATCCTGCTTCAACCAACCCTCCTTGCGCCACTTTGCGAAGTTCTCCACCGCCTTGTCGTAGACCTCCTGCGAGTGCTCGTCAGCGATAGGGTTAAAGTCTATTTCGGGTTTGATGATGTGGAGCAGAGAGCGCTCTGTAGCCTCTGCCTTCGCCTCTGCCGAGTTCAGCACATCGTAAGGGCGTGATGCAACCTCCTTTGCCAACTCCTGTGGAGGGCGAATGCCTTTGAATGGTTTAATCTTTACCATAATTTCAAAATGTTAATGGCCCGAAGCCTCTTATTTGTTTACTTGGAAACGGGTATTTCCGTTTACGAAATAGTCTACAATCTGGCGTGCTGCAGCCAAACCTGCATTGATGTTGGCCTCGGCAGTCTCGGCACCCATCTTCTTCGGTGTTGCGAAGAAACGCTTGCCAAACTTCTCGGCCATCTCGGCTGCGGTGTCAGGTGCGATATCCGAGATGTACTTCAAATCGGTGCGCTCCTCCATAGCCTTTGCCAAGCCGGCCTCGTCGATAACCTCCTTGCGGGCGGTATTTACGAGTGTAGCACCCTTCGGCATCGACATCGCGAGGTCGTAGCCGATCGAGCCCTTGGTTTGTGGCGTTGCAGGGATGTGCAACGAGAGGAAGTCGGCACGACGGTACAACTCCTCGATAGAGTCGACCTTCTCTACCCCATCAGCCTCGAATACTGCGGCATCGGAGATGAAAGGATCGTATGCTATAACATTCATACCGAGAGCCTTACCCTTGCGACCAACCAACTTGCCCACATTGCCATAGGCGTGTATAGCAAGTGTCTTGCCTATAAGTTCGTGACCTGTGCCTGGGGTAAGCTGGTTGCGCGACATAAAGACCATAAAGCAGAGGGCCAATTCTGCCACTGCATTCGAGTTCTGACCCGGAGTGTTCATCACCACGATGCCACGCCTCTTTGCCTCCTCGCAGTCGATATTGTCAAAGCCCGCACCTGCACGAACCACGATCTTGAGGTTCTTGGCAGCATCCAAGACCTCTTTGGTAACTTTGTCGCTGCGCACGATGAGTGCATCTACATCGGCTACTGCGGCGAGCAATTCGCCCTTCTCTGTATACTTCTCGAGCAGAACAACCTCATACTCGGCTGCCTGCAAAATCTCGGTGATGCCATCTACCGCCTCGCGTGCAAATGGCTTCTCGGTTGCGATAAGAACTTTCATACCTTTAACTAATGATGTAAAGTGTAAGACCTTCTCCTCCCTCTTCTCGAAGGTGTATGGAACGATGGTTGCCATAGTGGTCTACTATTTTCTCTTGAGAGCCTCAAACTCCTGCATACAAGCCACAAGAGCCTCTACCGACTCCTTTGGACACGCGTTGTAGCACGATGCACGGAAACCACCCACAAGGCGGTGTCCCTTGATACCTACCATACCGCGCTCCTTGGCAAACTCCAAGAACTCCGGAGCTAACTCCTCGTTGCCCTCGGTCATCACAAAGCAGATGTTCATCAACGAACGGTCCTCCTTCTCCACTGTTGGGCGGAAGAGTGAGTTGCGCTCAATCTCGTTGTAGAGAATCTCTGCCTTCTCGACATTGCGACGATACATCTCGTCAACGCCACCGATCGACTTGAGCCACTTCAATGTCTCGTTCAAAACGAAGATTGGGAATACAGGCGGAGTGTTGAACATCGAGTCGTTCTCGACGTGAGTGTTTACATTCATCATTGTTGGCAACGGACGCACCACCTTCGAGAGCATATCGTCACGGACAATCACGAACGAAACGCCTGCAGGGGCAAGGTTCTTCTGTGCGCCACCATAGATGAGAGCGTACTTCGAAACATCGACTGGGCGACTCAAGATATCCGATGACATATCGGCAAACAAAGGTACAGGGCAGTCGATATCCACCTTGTACTCAGTGCCATAGATGGTATTGTTGGTGCAGATGTAGAGGTAGTCCAGATCGGCAGGAATCTCGAATCCCTTAGGAATGTAGGAGAAGTTCTTATCCTCGCTCGATGCAACAACCTCTACCTCGCCATAGTATTTAGCCTCCTTGATAGCCTTCTTGGTCCACACACCTGTGTTTACATAACCAGCCTTCTTGCCGAGGAAGTTTGCAGGGATGTGGAAGAACTGTGTGCTTGCACCACCGCCTACAAAGTAGATGTGGTAGTTCTCCGGAATGTTCAACAACTCACGGAACAACGCCTTAGCCTCTGCCAATACCGCCTCGAACTCCTTGGTGCGGTGCGAGTACGAAAGTACCGAAAGACCTGTTCCTGCAAAATCAAAGATAGCCTTTGCTGCGTTCTCGAGAGCTACTTCGGGTAATACCGAAGGACCTGCGCTGAAATTGTGCTTTTTCATAGCTTTAACTGTTTATAGTTTTGTTGTATGTTTTTGTGTCTATTAACTCTTCATTCTGAATTTTGCATTCTGCATTTGGTAGCCGAGCAACAGATCTCGTACTGCCATACGCTTCTTGCCCGCCACCTGCAACTCCTCGATGGCTACCAAGCCATCCTTGCACGCCACCTTGATGTAGGTCTTGTTGTCGGTCACGATTGTACCAGGCTCTTCCGAGTGAGCCTTCTCCTCGAAGCGAGCCTTGTAGATCTTGACCGAGAGCTCCTCCTCGCCACGCTTGAGAATGCTCCACGCTGCGGGATAAGGCGACAAACCGCGCACAAAATTGACAATCTGCGTGCCATTTGTGTTCCAATCGACCTCGCACATATCCTTGAAAATCTTTGGTGCAGGGCGGAACTCGGCATCGTCTTGCGGCTGCTCTACAGGCGAAATCTCACCGCTTGCAATCTTCTCGACGCTCTCCAACACCAAGTCGACACCCATTGTCATCAAGCGGTCGTACAACTCGCCTACGCACTCCTCCTCTCCGATTGGTGTGCGCTGCTGACCGATGATAGCACCCTTGTCAATCTCGTGGTTGAGCAGGAAGGTAGTGTTTCCACTCTCCTTGTCGCCATTGATGATAGCCCAGTTGATAGGTGCTGCACCACGATACTCAGGCAGCAACGATGCGTGGAGGTTGAATGTACCGAAGCGAGGCATCGCCCAAACCACCTCGGGCAGCATACGGAATGCTATGACTATGCCCAGATCGGGCTGCAAGGCACGCAGAGCCTCTACGAAGGTCTCGTCGCGCAACTTCTCGGGCTGAAGAATGGTCTCGATGCCAAGCTCTTTGGCTGCGCGTTTAACGTCGCTCTCCTGCAGACGCATACCGCGTCCTGCAGGCTTGTCGGGCATAGTGACTACGCCTACGACATTGTATCCACCCTCGACAAGTGCCTTCAACGATGGCACCGCAAACTCGGGCGTTCCCATAAATACTATTCGTAGATCTTTAGCGTTCATATCTTCATTAGTGTTGTTTATGTCTCCAATTGTCGATTCTCTTCGGCATCTTACCCCAAACGAGGTCTCTGTAGTGTTTGAATCGACCGATGTACCAATCCATATCGAGCAATGGCGAGTCATTGTTCGCTGTGCGTGTGAGATAAATAGCCAATGGGGTAAGCAGAATTGCCGAAATCCACATTCCAAGCAGCGAACTCCACGTGCCCTCCTTGGCGAACTTCTCGCCCGAGATAGAGATGATATAGTAGATGACAAAGAATATCACCGAGATTACGATTGGCATACCCAAACCACCTCGGCGGATGATGGCTCCGAGTGGTGCGCCGATGAGGAAGAATATAAGAATCGATATCGGCAGGGTTAGTTTGCGGTGCCACTCGTTTTTGTTGCGATAGAGCTGATTCAGAGCCTCTTTCGATGTCGATTCGTCGAACGAGAATGAGTTTCGCGAACTTCGTGCACTGCGTAGTGCCTGCTGGTAGACCCTAGCTCGGGAGCGGGTGTCGAGTGTCGCAATGGAGTCGAGCAGAAGGGCGTGATGCACCTTGCGCGAACGATCTGTTTCGATCGAATCTATCGGCATTACACCGTCGGGGTCACGAGCGAAAATCTGGTCGCGAAGGAGTGGTCCGTAGGCGGTTGTGGTTAGATTCTGCACGAGCAGGTCGAGTGAGTCGATGTTGTGTTGCAGATCTACGATGTCGAGCGTCTGGCTGTTGTTGCCGCCGAACATATTCTCGTCACTACGCTGAAAGTCGAATCCTGTCATCGGAATCTTGCCCTCCTGGCGTGTGAACTTGTGGTGGCGCAGTGAACTTTTGGTGTACCACTGATAGTTTCGTGACTGCTCGTATGTCTCTCCGTTATAGAGGGTTACCAACAAATAACGCTTGTCGGGCGAGAGTCGGATGTAGCCCGAGTCGGCTATTGTGGTGGTCATATCGCCACTGTTCGAGCGGTTGTCGTAGATGAGGATGCCTGTCAAGAGGTTGGTCTCGGGATTCTGCTTCTCGACACGAATCGACATATTGTCGATACCATTGAAAAACAGTCCGTCTTGGAACTCGAGTGCCTCGTTCTGCTGCTTGATGTCGTAGAGTGTGGCGAACATCTTCTTGTTGGCGTATGGTACCAGGTTATTTACAACGAAGAACGATCCTATCGAGATGATGCCGATAACCCATATCAGAGGCTTCATAATGCGGAATAGCGACATTCCGGCCGACTTCATCGCCAGCAACTCATAGTTCTCGCCCAGATTTCCCATCGACATAATCGTCGCCAACAAGATTGCCAAAGGCAATCCCATCGGAATCATATTGATGGTGGCGTAGACGATAAGTTCGAGGATGACCATCGGGTCGAGTCCCTTGCCGACCAATTCGTCGATATAGCGCCACACGAAGTTCATCATCAGGATGAAGATGATAATAAAGAAGGTCAGCACAAGCGGACCGAGGTAGGACTTAAGTATGAGTTGGTATATCTTTTTCATTATAACTTGACTACTCTTTCTCTACGCAGTTTCGAATGTTTAACAGACAAAGATAACAATTTTATTGTTAAAAACGCTAATGTGAGCGTAAATATTATGGCTGGGCCTGATGGAACTTCGGCATAATAGCTCAGTGCGATGCCTGCAACGCCACCCACCACAGCGATGACGATGGCAAGGGGCGCAATCCTCTTGTACTCTTTGTAGACGATATTTGCAGTGACGACAGGCATAGTGAGCAACGAGATAAGCAACACAATTCCCATCGTGCGTATGGAGAGTACGATGGTTGTGGCGGTGATGAATGCCATTGTGTAGTTTATGAGCTTGACGGGTATGCCCGATGCCTTGGCAAAGTTGTGGTCGAAGGCGGTGAACATTATCGGACGATGCCATAGCAAAGTGCCAAGAATCAGCACGATAGAGAGTACCGTGAGAGCGATGATGTCGCCTTTGGTGACGGTCAGGATGCTTCCGAAGAGGAAGTTTGCCATATCGCCCGAGGTGTAGCCGGGGCGCAATGCGATGAAAAATGCACCAATCGCCATACCTATGCTCCACACCATTCCTATTGCCGAGTCGGGGCGAATCTTCGAACGCGAGTTGCTCCACTCGATGCCGAGAGCCGAAGCGATGGCGAATACGGTTGCTCCGAGGATGGGATCTGCTCCGTAGTAGAAAGCTATGCCCATACCTCCAAATGAGGCGTGAGTAATGCCTCCGCAGAGGAATACATCCTGCGTGCCACGATGTATGTGCCTATAATTCCGCAAGTTATGCCAGATAGTACACACGCAATCAACGCATTCGACAGGTAGCTATATTGAAGTATATCAGTCAGAAAATCCATTTTGTCCCTAAATGTATGCGCAAATATAATAAAAAACGGAAAACGGAAAGCGGAAAACGGAAAACTTTTTTGTTTTTCGATTTTCGCTTGGAGTGGAAAACGGAACCGACGACAAGCCGAGAGCAGAGAATGCTTGCATTCTATGCCGAGGCGCGAAGGAGGAAAAGCCTGCGGAGCAGGATTAAAGCGGAAAACGGAAAACTTTTTTGTTTTTCGATTTTCGCTTGGAGTGGAAAATGGAACGCCGCGATTGAGCCGAGGGCAGAGTGAGCTTGTTCACTATGCCGAGGCGGAGCGGTGAAAAGCTTGCGAAGCAAGATTAACCGACGACAAGCCGAGGGCAGAGTGAGCTTGTTCACTATGCCGAGGCGGAGCGGTGAAAAGCCTGCGGAGCAGGATTAAAACGGAAAGCGGAAAACTTTTTTCGTTTTATACTATTTAGCCTATAATCCCCATCATATCTCACCATCTCCTCTTGGGTATCGAAAACGATACCCGGCACTCGAAAGTTGCTCCCCTGCTCCATCGTGGGTACAAAATAGCGTACCAGATGCCAGGGAATAGCTTCCCTCTCACTCTTGGGTATCGAAAACGATACCCGGCATACATGGGGGCACGCCAATCGCAACAAAGGAACGCCCCTCCGCCTTCTTAGGTATCGAAAACGATACCCAGTACTCGAAAGTTGCTCCCCTCTCACTCTTGGGTATCGAAAATGATACCCGGCACTCGAAATCTGCTCCCCTCTCACTTTGGGTATCGAAACGATACCCGGCGCACGAGGGAGAAAAAGTCTTGTATCAACGCCTTGCCTTCCTCTACCCTCATAGGTATCGAAAACGATACCCGGCAGGAGAAATGTAAGGATTTTAATGAGAATAGGGATTTTAATGAGAATAGGGAGTTTAATGAATTTAGTAGTACAAAAATTTTACAAAATTTCCCAAAAATAATTTTGCATTTTGAATTTTGCATTTTGAATTTTCTCTATCTTTGCCCCTGATATGAGAAGAGTTAATTTCCATACACTTGGTTGCAAACTCAACTTTTCGGAGAGTTCTACCCTTGCCCGTCAGTTCGAGGCGGGTGGTTTTGTGCGTGTCGGCACCAATGAGGAGGCTGATATTTCGATTATCAACTCCTGTTCGGTGACAGCGCAGGCGGATAAGAAATGTCGCAATCTGATACGCAAAATTCATCGCCGAAACCCCGATACAATCATTGCGGTTACGGGTTGTTATGCGCAGCTCAAACCCTACGAAATTGCCGAGATTGATGGCGTGGATATAGTGTTGAGCAACAATAATAAAGGCGATTTATATAAAGAAGTGCTTAAACTTACCGAACGAGGCAAAACAAAGGTCTTTTCGTGTGAAACAGACGAGATAACTTCGTTCTTCTCGGCCTTCTCTTCTGGCGACCGCACTCGCGCTTTTTTGAAGGTGCAAGATGGTTGCGACTACTGTTGTGCCTATTGTACCATCCATAATGCTCGTGGCGCGAGCCGAAACACCCCTATTGCCGAGGCGGTAAAGCAGGCGGAGGAGATTGCTCGAGGTGGTCAGAAGGAGATAGTGATCACGGGTATAAATACAGGCGATTTTGGTCGTACAACAGGCGAGAGTTTTCTCGATTTGTTGAGGGCCTTAGATGGCGTTGAGGGTATCGAAAGATATCGCATTTCGTCGATAGAGCCCAATCTCCTAACTGACGAGATAATAGAGTTTTGTGCCTCGTCACCTAAATTTCAACATCACTTCCATATACCTATTCAATGCGGCTCGAACAAGGTGCTTGGTCTGATGCGTCGTCGCTACACTGTCGAGAAGTTCGAGGAGCGCATAAATGCGGTGCGAAAGGCTATGCCCGATGCTTTTATCGGCATAGATGTGATCACCGGTTTTCCGGGCGAGGGTGAGGCGGAGTTTGAGGAGTGCTACAACTTCCTTGCGAAGATAAACCCTTCGTTCCTCCACATCTTTCCATTCTCCGAGCGCGAGAATACCCCGGCGGTCAATTTTCCCGATAAGGTCTCGCCCGAGGCTTCGATGGCACGCGCAAAACGCCTTGAGGAGCTGAGTAATCGTTGCCACTACGACTTCTGCAAGCAATATCTTGGCACTACTGCAGAGGTGCTTTTCGAGAGTACAATGCGTGGCGGAATGATGACCGGATTCACGAGTAACTATCTGAAAATCAAAGTGCCATACGACAAGCAATATATCAATCAGATTGTCCGAGTGCGACTTCTCTCCATAGAGCCGAATGCGGAAATTTTGGGCGAGGTGCTCTAAATTTCTATTAAAAACATAGTTTTTATCCCTAAAATTATTATCTTTGCCAATTGAAACAGAGATAATAATTTTTTTATCCACATATATGAAGGGAATAGGAAAACGAATTACGGTAGCTTTCTTGAGTATCGCAGCGGTACTCTTGGTGTCGGGTGTTATATCGTTGGTCGAGCTGAACAATTTGAGCTACGATGCCGAGGATGTCATCACTGCAGGTGGTCGAGAGATGGAGGTTGCACGAAAGCTGACACGCTTGGCGCACACGCATAGTCACGCTATGATTGACATCTCGGTCTTTGGGGATGCGGATGCTCAAGCAAAGTGTGCTCAGTCGGCTGCCGAGGTTGAGGAGATTATTGCTTCGGCTCGCAAGTCGGCATCGGAGGAGATGTTACAGAGCCTTGATGTTCTGGCGGCTCATATTGCCGATATGCAGCGTTTGGCCGATAGCTATGTTCCGTACGATGCGGTAGGTGGCGATACATTGACAATGGTGACCGAGCGCAATGCTCACAGCTGGTACAAGAGCAACTATGCACCTATCTACGACAAGTATATGGCTCAGGTTGAGTGCTATACCGAGCTTCTTCACGACCAGCTTGCACCACGAGCCGCTCTTCTTTCGAAGAATGCACATCGCTCGGTGATTCCGGTCTTTATATCGTTGTCGGTGATGGTTGCGGTGGTGTTGATGTTCTACTTCTTCATCTACATCTATGGTGTGAAGCCTATTTTGAGCATCAACAAGGCATTGTCCGACTATATTCAATTCAAGATTCCATACAAACCAAAGGCCGATATGGTCGACGAGATCAAGGAGTTGAACGACAATCTCGAGAATTTGGTCAATATTACGAGATCACAGAAAAAACAAGAGGAGAATGCGATTTAGTGTTATATTGCGATATATCGGCACGGTAATGATGGTGCTGGCGGCATTTATGGCTGCATCGGCCGTCATCTCCTATGTGTCGCACGATACGGGTTTCTATCCGTTGCTGCTCTCGTCGTTGCTGACATTGCTGCTCGGATGTTTTCCTATGATTTTTGTGCCCAAGACCGACACCTTCTCCACTAAGGAGGGCTTTGTTATTGTAGCAGGCTCGTGGGTGCTCTCTTGCGTTGTGGGTATGTTCCCATACCTTATTTGGGGTGGAGAGTTCACCATTATTAACGCTTGGTTCGAGAGTGTCTCGGGATTTACCACTACGGGAGCCTCGATTCTCACCGATATCGAGGCTGTGCCACAGGGATTGCTCTTTTGGCGCTCGGCGACTTGTTGGATTGGCGGAGTTGGCGTGGTGATGTTTGCACTGCTGATTTTGCCTTCGCTCGGAACAAATAAGATGGCGTTGTCGGGCATAGAACTCTCTTCTCTTGCGAAAGACAACTATCGCTATCGTACGCAGATGGTTGTGCGTATTCTGCTTGCCGTATATATCGGTCTGACACTCGTAACTACGCTACTATTGAAGGTTTCGGGTATGAGATGGTTCGATGCGCTCAATCACGCTATGTCGGCGTGTGCTACGGGTGGATTTTCAACGAAAAATGCAAGTATCGGTTTCTATGATAGTCCGCTGATTGAGTGGATATTGATTGTGGCGATGTTCCTTTCGAGTCTCCATTTCGGACTTATCTACTCGACATTTACCCGCAAGGCCAATAATATCTTCCGCTCCGAGGTGGTGCGTGTCTACGTTGCTATCATCTTGTTGGCTACTTTGGCTATCGGCGCAAATCTCTACTTCTCGGGCATCTACGCCTCGCCACTCACCTCGATGCGTCAGTCGGTTTTTCAGGTGGTGTCGCTCATCTCGACATCGGGCTTTGCTACTGCCAATACCAATCTCTGGACCCCGTTTGCAATCGTCATCTTGATAATCCTCTCGATTATCTGCGGTTGTGCCGGCTCGACTGCGGGAGGTGTAAAGGTTGATCGTGTGTTGCTCTATTTCAAAGTCTTGGTGGCTCGTCTGCGTGGTCAGCAACACCCTAATGCTGTTATCCGCATCCGTCTTGACGGTATTTTGCAGGAGGATAGACAGGTCAACACCGTGACATTGTTCATTACAACCTACTTCATTCTCATCCTCTTTGGTACACTGACAAGTACGCTTCTGGGCTTGGATCTGCTCACTGCGCTCTCTTCGTCGGTGGCATTTATCGGCAATGTCGGCCCTGGCTTTGGGGAGGTGGGCTCGTTCGACAACTATGCCGCTATACCATCATTGTTGAAACTACAGGGTACGCTCCTTATGTTGATGGGTCGTCTCGAGATATTTGGTTTTATTCAGTTCTTATTTATTAGCAGGTGGCGATGAAACGAACAATTATATGCGCTGTGGCGTTGGCTACGGCGGTTGGTGTGCAGGCCCAGAGCGATAAGCAGTTGGAGCGTGCAGCCTTTTTGCGCGATTCGGTGAAGGATGTTCTTGCCGAGCATCGTGCCAACTACGCTCGTAATGAGGGAATGCGCGAGCAACTCTCCCCTACGATTCTATCGTTGGAGCGGGAGGTTGTGCGTCTGCAGCAAGAGTACGACAAGATTTTGGAGTCTGTTTCGCAGCGCGATGTCAAGAGTGCGCTCGAGGCGTATGAGCAGACCCGCAAGAGTGGTGCTACGGCACAAAAGTCGCAAGTTGTTGTCGAGGATAAGGGAGCTACCTACATTCCCGACAAGGCTCGTATGAAGCGTGATTTGGTTGCAAACGACTACTTTGTCGAGCGACTTTCGGATAGCGATTTCAAGACCTTGCGTTCGTCGCAGCAGCGTGAGTCGACTGTGAAAGAGTGTGTGGAGCTTCTCCACCATAAGTATAGCGAGTTGTTGGCTCTGCAGCGCCAATATATGGAGGCTCCGACCAAAGCAGAAGCGGAGGTGTTTGCACAGCAGTTTGCGGCAAAGCAGGGTGAGATTGCCTCGCTCGATGCTCAGATTGCCTCGATGTGGTCGTCGCTATATTTCAACAAGATATACTCATACGACCTGCTGATGGAGCGTGATGGCAAGACCGCAATGCTCGACTTCTCGGCCGAGGTTGCTGCACGTGCCGAGCGTGAGATCAATAGCAATAGCGATCTCTATCAGTCGGATGCGTTGGTGAGTTACTATGTTCGCAAGAGGGCTCTCACCGAGTATGAGATGGGTGTGGCTGCGGCTCTGTCGCTCACTCCGTCGCGCGACTCGTTGAAGGCGGTGTTGTCGGCACTCAAGAATCGCGACTATCGCCTCTCGAAACTCTCGTTGCAGCGTCGCAGCTTTATCAACTACGAAGATGTTGAGATTAAGATACCATCCATCTACACATCGAAAAACCCTGTGCCAAAGACCAAGGTCTACGACTATGGCGTTGTCTATCGTGTGAGAGTCGGCATATTCTCGAAGCGACCTGCGGTGTCGGCCTTCCGAGGTGCTACACCTCTCTCCTATTCAGATACCACTCATAGCGGCTACTACACCTACTATGTAGGTGGCTTCCGCACCGAGCAGGAGGCGCAGGAGGCAGTTGTCAAACTGAAGAAGGCGGGATTCCGCGATCCGCTTATCTCGGTGTGGGTCGATGGTACATACTACCCTACGGTTGCCGATATGCGCCGCTCCGAGAGCAAATATTCGCTCGAGATTACGGGTGTAGCGTCGCTCACCGACGATATGAAGTCGCGTATACTATCGCAGAATAGCGACTGCGCCATTTCGCGTGTGGGCTCGACATTTGTGGTTGGCACATTCGAGAACAAGTCTGTGGCAGAGGCTGTTGCCACCGAGTTGCGAAACATCGACAGTGCGATAAGTGTTGAAATTGTTAAAAAATAAATACCTCATACCATTATGAACATCTTTTATATCATTGTCTTGTTGGTGCTTGGAGCACTATTCCTTGTGGCAGAGATTGTGCTTTTGCCTGGTGTGACCATCGGAGCTATTCTTGCATTGGGATGCTATGCGGGGGCAATCTATCTCGGTTTTGCATTTTATGGAACTACTGCAGGTGTGGTTGTAGTAGTTGCAACCCTGCTGCTCTCGTTGATAACGGTGATACTATCGTTGCGTGCCAAGACCTGGCAGAAACTCTCGTTGCAGAAGAATATCGACTCCGTATCGTCGGAGCTCCCCGAGCATAGTGTGGCGGTGGGAGCGCGTGGCGTGGCTATCTCACGCATCTCACCTATGGGTACTATCGAGGTCAATGGCAAGCGCTACGAGGCAAAGTCCGATCTGCTTATCGATCAGCGAGAGGAGGTCGAGGTGGTAGGCTTCGAGAACTTCTCGGTATTGGTCAAGCGAGTAGACAAATAACCTATAAAAAGTGAATAGATGAAACGATTTCTGATTTTTGCGATGTCGCTCTTTGCGATATCGTCAATGGCAGTAGCGGCAGATTGTCCGAAGGCCGACGAGAAGGCTCAGGTTGTCGCTGGTAATGCACGATTTACGGTGCTCACTCCGCAGATGATCCGTATGGAGTGGAGCGAGGATGGTAAATTCGAGGATAGAGCAACGCTCACATTTGTGAATCGTAAACTCGATGTGCCTCAGTTCAAGGTGAAGCAGAGCAAGTCGAAGCTCACCATCACCACCTCGAATGTCACCTTGACCTACAAGAAGGGAGCAAAGTTTTCGGCAGAGAATCTCTCGGCCGAGATTTTGGTAGCCGGCAAGAAGGTAGTATGGCACTATGGCGATGTTGATACCCAGAATCTTATGGGTACAACTCGCACACTCGACGGCTATTACGGCTATAACCACCCAAAGAGTCGCAAGAAGCGATTGAGTCCGATGGAGACAGGTCTGCTCTCGCGTGGCGGTTGGACAGTTGTCGATGATTCGCAGCGTCACCTCTTTGTGCCCGTTGAGTCACATTGGAAGAATTGGGTTGAGTGTCGCCCCGGGGGTGATCGCCTCGACCTCTATCTCTTTGCCTACGGACACGAGTATACCAAGGCGTTGAAGGACTACACCCGTGTGGCGGGCAATATTCCACTTCCTCCGAAGTATGTATTCGGATATTGGTGGAGCCGCTATTGGCAATACTCGGACAACGAGTTGCGCGACCTGGTTGAGACTATGCGCTCGTTGGATATTCCGCTCGATGTCTTGATCATCGATATGGATTGGCACGAGACCTGGGGTTTGCGTAGAAAGAATCCGAAGAAAGATGAGTATGATCAGCGTGTGGGCTGGACAGGCTACACCTGGAAGCAGCAACTCTTCCCTTCGCCCGAGAACTTCCTCTCGTGGTGTCACAAGCAGAATCTCAAGACCTCGTTAAACCTCCACCCTGCCTCGGGTATTCAGCCTTACGAGGAACCTTATAAGCGTTTTGCAGAGGCTTATGGCTGGAAGGAGGAGGGCAAGAGCGTTCCTTACAAGATGTCGGAGCAGAAGTGGGCCGATGCCTATTTCAATACCGTGCTTGGTCCAATGGAGAAGCAGGGCGTAGACTTCTGGTGGCTCGATTGGCAGCAGTGGGTAACAAGCAAGTATGTGAAGGATTTGAACAACACATTCTGGCTCAACCACACCTTCGATCACCATATGGCGGAGAAGGGCAACGAGCGCCCTATGATCTACCACCGCTGGGGAGGTCTTGGCTCGCATCGCTATCAGACCGGCTTCTCGGGCGACATTTACATCGCTTGGGATGCGTTGGCATTCCTGCCTTGGTTTACCGCTACCGCCTCGAATGTCGGTTATGGCTATTGGGGACACGATATTGGTGGCCATATGTTCCACAAGGAGGACGCTAAGATTATCGATCCGGAGTTGTATTTGCGTTGGTTACAGTATGGCGTCTTTACACCTGTATTCAAGACCCACTGCACCAAGGATCGTGTAATTGAGCGTCGTATATGGCACTACCCTGACCATATGATGGATATGCGTGCGGCAATGCACTTGCGCTATGCACTTGTGCCATACATCTACGCTGCTGCACGCGAGACCTTCGATACGGGTGTCTCGATGTGTCGCCCTATGTACTATTCGCATCCGGAGGATGAGTACGCCTACTCGATGAGGGATCAGTTTATGTTCGGTGGCGATTTGATGGTTGCTCCAATCATCACTCCGATGGATAAGACTACAGGCCTGGCTACCCGCAAGGTGTGGATTCCGAAGGGCGAGAAGTGGTACAATATGGTGAGTGGCAAGATGTATGAGGGCAATGGCGAGTTGATCGACATCCACTGCACACAGGCCGAGAATCCATACTTCGCAAAGGCCGGAGCAATCATCCCGATGTATCCGAAGTCGGTGCGTAACCTTCAGCAGACTCTCTCGTCGTATGTCTTGACCTTTGTTCCTGGAGGCGATGGCGAGACCACCATTTACGAGGATGATGGCAATTCGAAGGAGTACTCTACCGCCTACGCTACAATCAAGGTTGCAAAGCGCACCGAGGGCAACAAGGTGGTTATCACGATTGCTCCTCGCAAGGGCTCTTTCGAGGGTGCTACCGCAACCAACAACTATGAGTTGCGTCTGCCTGCAAACTATCCTCCAAAGGCAGTCCGTGTGGATGGCCGTGAGTTCAAGTATGCACGCTATGCCGAGGTTGGCGAGTGGGGCTACGATGGCTACTCGCTTGCACCATACATCCTGCTTGGCGAGGTCGACAATGCGAAGGGCTGCACTGTTGAGGTGGAGTTTGCCGAGGGCGATTTGGCTGCACAGTCCAAGTTGTATGGCATTCAGGGTATTGTGAATCGTTGCGTGGTACTCACAGCCGAGTTCAAGGAGCTGTACGCCAAGTACTTCGATCCATATCCGCTCCTCCCTGACTGCTATATGAATGTGTCGCAGGCTCCGAACTTTATCACCGAGTTCCCACAGAATATCCATAAGAATGTGGAGAACTACTACAAGTCGCACGAGGTTTGCCTCACCGAGATTGGCAAGATGGAGTTCTTCCCTGCCGAGGTACGCACTCGCCTTATCGATCAGTTGACAAAACAATAGAACCTTAAGTATTAATCTCTAAAAATTTACTACTATGGAGTTGAATGTATTAGTAATCGCATTGGTGAGTTTGGCCGCATTTGTAGCATTGTGGCTCATATTCTACTTTATTCCTGTTGGTTTGTGGTTCTCGGCTTTGGTGTCGGGTGTTCACATCTCGCTTATTCAGCTTGTGCTGATGCGTTGGCGCAAGGTGCCACCTACAATCATTGTATCGTCGATGATCGAGGGTACGAAGGCGGGCTTGAAACTTGATCCAAACGAGTTGGAGGCTCACTACCTCGCAGGAGGTAATGTGCAGAAGGTTGTGCACGCTCTTGTTTCGGCACAGAAGGCTAACATCCTACTCGACTTCAAGATGGCTACCGCTATCGACTTGGCTGGTCGCGATGTATTCGAGGCTGTGCAGATGTCGGTTAATCCAAAGGTTATCAACACCCCTCCTGTAGCCGCAGTTGCAAAGGATGGTATCCAGCTTATTGCCAAGGCTCGAGTTACGGTTCGTGCCAACATCAAGCAGTTGGTCGGTGGTGCAGGCGAGGAGACCGTCTTGGCTCGTGTCGGCGAGGGTATTGTATCGTCTATCGGTTCGGCTATGACTCACAAGGTCGTGCTCGAGAATCCTGATTCTATCTCGCGCGTGGTGTTGGAGAAGGGTCTTGATGCTGGTACTGCATTCGAGATTCTCTCGATTGATATCGCAGATATCGATGTAGGTAAGAACATCGGTGCACAGTTGCAGATGGATCAGGCCGATGCCGACAAGAATATCGCACAGGCCAAGGCCGAGGAGCGTCGTGCTATGGCTGTGGCTCTCGAGCAGGAGATGTGTGCCAAGGCGCAGGAGGCTCGTGCCCGCGTTATTGAGGCCGAGGCCGAGGTGCCTCTCGCTATGGCCGAGGCATTCCGCTCGGGCAATCTTGGTATTATGGACTACTACAAGATGAAGAATGTGATGGCCGATACCGAGATGCGCGAGTCGATTGCCAAGCAGAAGTAGAATGTTTCCCAATAGAGATGAAGATGCTTAAAAATATAGTTTTTGACCTTGGAGGTGTTGTTGTGGCACACAACGAGGAGAGCTTTGCTGAGAAACTTGGTGAGTTTTTCAGCTTCGTGTTCGGAAACGATATGAAGTGTGTACCATCGTTCTGGTACGATTACGACCTCGGAGTCTTGTCGATAGATGAAACCGCTGCATCGGTAGCCGAATACCGCAATTGCAGCGTTGAGGAGGCAAAGACAAATATGCTCTATGCCATTTCGTTGCAGGAGGAGGTGGAGCCTACCGTGCGCCTTATCAAGGAGTTGAAGGAGCGCGGATACAAGCTCTATGTGCTCTCGAATATGTCTAAGGAGTATATCGAATTCTTGCGCAAACTGCCAGTGTTCGAATACTTCGACGAGCAGATTGTGTCGTGCGAGGTGCACCTTGGTAAACCAAACCTCAAATTCTATCAGCATCTGCTCGATCACTGTAATCTCAACCCTGCCGAAACAATCTTTATCGATGACCGCAAGGATAATGTTGAGGCTGCTGCCGAGTTGGGTATTACCCCATTCCACTTTGACCGTCGCAATCCGGAGCGGGCGTGCAACGAGTTGCGTAAGGTTATTTATGAGTAAGTAGAAAAGAGTACTATGAAGAGATTCTCTATTTTCATTTCGGTAATGTTGTTGCCGTTGATGGTTGTGGCGCAGAGTGTGCGTAATGAGGTGCAGTTGGCTGACACTTGGCGTTTCTCGCTCGAGAGCGAGGCTATGAAGGCTGATGGCGCGAAGGTTGCTGCCGAGAACTATGACGATTCGTTGTGGGAGGTTGTGTCGGTGCCGCACGATTGGGCTATTAAGGGCCCTTTCAGCGAGGAGATCGACAAACAGGTGAAGATGGTTGTCGAGGATGGCGAGACCAAGCCTAAACTCCGCACAGGCCGCACCGGAGGACTCCCATTCATCGGCGTTGGTTGGTATCGTGTGCGATTCTCGGTTCCCGAGGCTTGCGAGCGTGCGATTTTGACATTTGGAGGCGTTTTTGGCGAGCCAGAGGTCTATGTGAATGGCCACAAGGCTGGCGAGTGGAAACATCCGTATAACGCCTTCAATGTTGATGCTACGCCTTACATCTATCGTGATGGTCGCCCCAATACCCTTGCGGTTAAGGCAACGATGCGCCCATTCTCGAGCCGCTGGTATCCTGGTGGCGGTATCTTCCGCCCTGTATTCCTTGCTACGACCTCGGCTACTGCAATCGACTGCTGGGGCTTGAATATGACTACCCTTTCGCTCAACGACAAGGGCGATGTCACCGCCTCGTTCGAGGTGCAGACAACGGGGTATGCCGGCAAAAACCTTGTGGCTCGTTGGAGCGTAGCCGGCAAGGAGTTCGAACAGGCGGTTGATGGCGAAGGTAAGGCCTTTACTGCTCAGAACTTCATCAATATAACCCCTTGGTCGCCCGAAGAGCCAAAACTCTACGAGATGAAGGTTGAGTTGATTGCGGTTGCTGCCGATGGTATGCGCCGAGTGCTCGACTGCAAGAGCGAGAAGATAGGCTTCCGCACAATTCGCTTTACACCCGAGAAGGGCTTTGAACTGAATGGCAAGAGCCGAAAAATCAAGGGCGTATGTATGCACCACGATCTTGGTATGTTGGGTGCAGCCGAAAATAGAGCGGCTATACGCCGTCAGCTCGAGCTGCTCAAGTCGATGGGTTGCGATGGCATCCGTACTTCGCACAATATGCCTTCGAAGTGGCAGATGGATCTCTGCGACGAACTCGGCTTTATGGTTATGGCAGAGAGCTTTGACGAGTGGGCAGAGGCGAAGGTCGACAACGGATATCACCGCTTCTTCTACGATTGGTACAAACGCGACTTGGCAAACCTTGTCAACAACCACAAACTCCACCCTTCGATTGTGATGTGGAGCGCAGGCAACGAGGTACGTGAGTTGTGGTATGCTCCGAAGGATAAGCACAATAACATTGGTGCCACCATTGCTCAAATGTTGGTGGGCGAGTTCCATCGTCTTGATCCTTCGCGTCCTGTGACCATAGGAATGAATCGCATCCTTCTCGATTGCGAACTTGGTGCAGCACAGGTCTTCGATATCGCAGGTGTCAACTACCATACACACCAATACGACGAGGCTTATGCAAAGACGGGACACGGCTTGATTCTTGGCTCGGAGACCGCTTCGACAGTATCGTCGCGCGGAGTCTACCACTTCCCTGTGATGAATACCAATGTCTCCGACAAGAGCAAGGCAGAGCGTGCCGCTATGGAGAAATATATCGTTTTCAGCGACTATCACAACTCAAGCTACGACACCGAGGTTGTCACTTGGGGCAATCTGCCCGACTACGATTGGGTACAGCAGGAGGATAAGCCTTGGGTTATTGGCGAGTTCGTGTGGACAGGCTTCGACTATCTTGGTGAGCCTTCGCCATACAACACCGTGTGGCCTTCGCGCAGCAGCTACTTCGGCATTATCGACTTGGCGGGTCTGCCAAAGGATCGCTACTACCTCTATCGTTCGCGCTGGAACACCAAACAACCTACAATTCATCTGCTTCCGCATTGGAATTGGGAGGGTCGAGAGGGCGAGATAACACCTGTCTACTGCTACACCAACTACCCTACTGCAGAGCTGTTTGTCAACGGCAAGAGCCAGGGCAAGCGCACCAAAAGCAAGAGCGGTGATATTCTCGATCGTTATCGTCTGCGTTGGAACGAGGTTAAGTACGAGCCGGGCGAGGTGAAGGTTGTAGTCTACGACAAGAATGGCCTCAAAGTGGGCGAGAAGGTGGTTAAGACCGCAGGCAAGCCTCACCACCTCGAGTTGTGCGCCAACCGAGGCACAGGCGAGAAGGAGCGCAGCTATGCCGATATGTTCAACACCTCGAATCCTTCGCACTTCTCGTTGGGAGGCTATCTGAATGCCGATGGCGAGGATATGGCATTTGTAGCGGTGCGAGTTGTCGATAAGGATGGCAATTTCTGCCCTACGGCGCAGCATCAGCTCGTTATGAAGGTTACGGGTGAAGGTGAGTTCAAGGGTGTCTGCAATGGAGACCAGACCTCGTTGGAGGTGTTCACCAAGCCTACAATGAAACTCTTCAATGGAGAGTTGGTTGTGGGCGTACAGACCACCAAAACCGCAGGTGCGATGGTACTCAAAGTATCGGGCAAGGGCGTAGGCTCGGCATCTATTACGCTTAAATCGAAATAGAGAAACTATATAAAGATAAATGGAAGATAATCTTGAATTGGAATTGACCCACCCATATTACGATGTTGTCGTGATAGGTGGTGGTGCTGCAGGATTGATGGCTGCAGGAACAGCAGCACGCACGGGCAAAAAGGTGCTTCTGCTTGAGAAGATGGAGAAGCCTGCTCGTAAGGTGCGTATTACGGGTAAGGGAAGATGCAACCTTACCAACGCACGCCCTGTTGAGGAGTTTGCCGAGAATGTTCGCACCAATGGCGAGTGGTTGCACGTGGCGATGTCGGAGTTTACCAATCGTGCCACAATGCGCTTCTTTGAGCGTATGGGTGTGAAGTTGGTCACCGAGCGCGGTGAGCGAGTATTCCCCGCTAGTGACAAGGCGGCAGATATTGCCAATGCCCTGGAGTTCTATTGCCGCGACCACGAGGTGGAGATTCAGTGTAACTCGCGTGTGACCGAGATTTTGGTCTCGGATGGCAAGGTCTATGGCGTGAAATATATGAACAAGCGTGGATATCTCCGTAGGATCGAGGTGGCGAATGTGATTATCGCTACGGGTGGCGTATCCTACCCGGGAACGGGCTCGACGGGCGATGGCTACAACTTTGCCGATCAGGTGGGACACTCCATCGAGTCGGTGCGACCTTCGTTGACTCCACTCAAGTCGAACCATCCGCAGATGGAGTATATCCGCAATGTGTGGCTCAAGAATATCAACGCGCGATTGTTCGTTGCCGGCGAGATGGTGCGCGAGGAGTTTGGCGAGATGTCCTTCTCGGATCGTGGCTTGGAGGGCGCGGTAATCCTTCGCCTGAGCCGTGATGCGGTGGATGCTCTGCTCGAGGAGAAGAGTGTGAAGATAGAACTCGACCTCAAGCCTGCACTCACAGAGGAGATTTTGCGTGAGCGTATCAAGCGCGAGATTGCCGAGATGCAACCCGAGGATTTCTTCGCAGAGTTGGTGCGTCGCTTGGTGCCAAAGCCACTTGTAGTGCCTATCTGCAAGGAGCTTGATGTCCACTCGCGACTCTACATATCGAAGGTCTCGGACAAGGAGTTCGAGCGTTTGATCAAGGTGTTGAAGGGTTGGTCGTTCCCGATTTCGGACTACGCTCCGTTCGAGTATGCAGTGGTTACTGCGGGTGGCGTAAGCTGCTCGGAGGTCAACGAGTACACAATGGAGTCGCTCAAAATCAAGGGTATGTACTTTGCTGGTGAGGTGCTCGATGTGGATGCCAATACGGGTGGCTATAACCTCCAGATTGCATTCTCGACAGGTCACTTGGCAGGTCTGCTCAAAAAATAGTGTGATATGAAGGTCTCTGGTCGCAATCTCGCTCGCCGACTCGTGTTGCTTGGTAATGCGCTCTCGCGCGTGAAGCATCGTCGTGGACACGGTGTGCACTCCCCTTTTGTCTATTCGCTTGTGCGTAAGGTATTTATGTCTAATTCGCTCGATGAAAGATTCGGCACGGCACTTTATGATTCGTTGCGTGGCGCGGGTGTTGCCGAGAAGTCGGCTCGCCAGCTCCACAACCTCTTGCCTCATATCGAGGGGCAGAGCTACTCGATAAACGAGGTGGAGTGCGATCTCTCGATACTTTTGGCCGACTACCCCACCGAGCAGTTGCGTTCAGCCTACGAGGATGCTAAGATGGCGGGCGTGACGCTTGCGATCTGTTGCCCATATCTCACGCGTGAGCGTCAGTTGGCTGTGGATGCACTCATCGCAGAGCATCGTTGCACAACGGTGGATAATGGAGCCTATACACTATTCTTTAATAATAGATTACCTAAACAACACTATCGTCTATGAAATTGTATACCAAAGGCGGTGACAAGGGGCGTACTTCGCTCATAGGTGGCGAGCGAGTTCGCAAAACCGATGTTCGTGTTGAGGCGTATGGCACTGCCGACGAGTTGCAGGCAAATATCGCCTACCTGGCCGATAGAATGGCCCATGATGCGACTCTTGCACCATATGTCGAGGATTGTCGCAAGGTCTGCTCGTTGCTGATGACGAGCTGCTCGATGTTGGCGCTTGGCAGCCATTGCGAATATAACATTCCTCAATTGACCGATGAAAATATTGCGTGGCTCGAGGGGCGTATTGATGCCCTGCAAGATGGCTTGAAGCCTATTGAATACTTCACCATACCGGGAGGCTGCGAACTCTCATCGCTGTGCCATATCTGTCGCACAGTATGCCGCCGAGCGGAGCGTAGAGCCATCGAGGCTGCCGAAAATTACGATATCGACAAAAATGTTTTGGTGTTGCTGAATCGCCTTTCGGACTACCTCTACGCCCTGTGTCGCACGATTACGGAACGGCTTGACGCAGAGGAGGTTTTGTGGCAACCGTAAAAATATTGTCGTAAGTATTTGTATATTAGAAATTTTTTATACTTTTGCACTCGCTTTTGCGACGAATACTAACAATTAAAAAATATATAGACTATGTATTGGACACTTGAACTTGCATCTAAATTGGAGGATGCACCTTGGCCAGCAACAAAAGAGGAGTTGATCGACTACGCAACTCGCTCGGGCGCACCACTCGAGGTTATCGAGAACCTTCAGGAGATTGAGGACGACGGCGAGTCGTACGAGAGTATGGAGGAGATCTGGCCCGACTACCCATCAAAGGAGGACTTCTTCTTTAACGAGGAGGAATACTAATGAGGTAATCGGTTGATAATCAACCATTTGACCATCTGGGTTTGGTTAACTTTTGTTAACTAAACCCTTATTTTTTACCCTTTTTCGATATTAAATTGTACCATTAGTTATTATATTGACCAGCAAAAAGAGTGTTAAACATTCAAAATACATTTTATTATGAAAACAAATTCACAAATCACAAACGATGAACGAATGCGGCTCAGATTTTATGTACTATTTTGATCAATAAGCTCTATTTTCTTGTATTCCGATAATTTGCCCCTGCGCAATTTTTTATTTCTTATCTATTTTTATAACTTTGCATAGTGCTAAACCTTAAGAATATACATTGAAATGAAATCGAAACTCTCTTTATTAGTTATCCTTGCGCTCCTGGCAGGTAATGTCGAAGCTCAAAGTTTTCTGCAACAACTTGGAAAATCTGTCGGTAAGGCGGTTGGCGAGACTGTCAAGTCCGAGATTAAAAACGCGGTGCAGCAGAAAAAGGCACAACATCAGCAACAACAGCAACAACAAGAGCAAGAGCAGCCACAGCAGAGTAGCTCCTCGCACTCCCCTATTTCGGAGGCAGTGGCAACGAAGGTTATTGCAGCGACTGATGAGGGGCAGAATATTCAGCGCGAGACCGATTGCGACTATATCGACGAGTATGGCATCAACCACGGTGGCGGAGTCCTCATCGGTACGGTGGTGTGGGCACCCGTAAACTGCGGCTACCACAAGACCGACTACCCTTATGGTAAGCTCTATCAGTGGGGGCGTAAGCACGGTCAGGGTTATGGTGAACCATATATGACTCCTGCTCACAATGTGCGTCCCGATAAGACTACAGCCGAGCTTGTTAGTGCTCCGGTGACTCCTGCGGAAGCGCGTAAGTATCCGAATCGTCACTATTATCACCAAAAGGGAGGATGGTTTAACTGGACTCGCAACGATATGAAGTTATGGCTTCAGTCCGAAACGATGGAGATTCGCAAGAACAAGGAGAATGATCCTTGCCCTAACGGTTGGCGTGTAGCCGACTTGCACGACTATCAGGAGTTGTGTAAGAACTACTCCGAGGAGACCGTCTATTACGATGGCGGTCAGAAGGGGCGCTGGTTTTCGGGACCGAAGCCTTATAGCACTAACGCACCTCGAATTTTCCTCTCGATGGGAGGTTATCGTGATCTCGATGGTAAATGCGGTTGGCGCGAAAAGAAGGGTGTCTATTGGACCGATCGCCACGGTGGCAGTGAAGGTTCGGTATGGCATTTTCATTTTGGTGACGGGGACTTGGAGGTACACCCTATGGCTTGGCCTCACGACGCCTATTCGGTGCGTTGCGTGAGGGATGTACCGGGCAAGATGATGCACTAATCAAACAAACACCGCATTGCCGATTGGTAATGCGGTGTTTATTATGGTGGAGCTATTCGTTGCCCCTCATTTGTATTCCCACCCTATTCTAGACTTGGGAGGCTACTCTTTGGCGACAGGATCACAGGTGAGTCCTACGCCCAACTTCTTGAAAATCTTGTGATCTACTTCGCTGAGCATAACTGTTGAGTGCACCTGGCAGCCATCGAGTTTCGGAAGTTGCTCGAGAGCTTTGTGGCAATTCTCGTCTGTGATGCTCAACATCGACAATGCAACCAGCACCTCGTCGGTGTGGAGACGGGGATTACCGCCGTGCAACAACCCCACTTTGGTGTTCTGTATAGGCTTAATCATTCGCTCGGGGATGAGTTTTACATCGTGCGGAATGCCCGCCAAGTGCTTGGCAGCATTGAGCAGAAGTGCTGCACTTGGGCCCAATAGCGCACTTGTGCTGGCGGTGATGATTGTTCCATCTTGCAGCTCAATAGCCGAGCAAGGTACCCCCTCCTTCTCTTTGCGTTCGTTGGCGGCTACGGTGGTTTTGCGGTCGGCGGTGGTCAGTTTTGCCTGCTTCATAATGAGCGAGAGTTTGTTCACCTCGTGCTCGTTGTCACCCCTCTGCGCCAGATTGCAGAGTGCATAGTAGTAGCGACGAATAACCTCATCTTTTGCAGCTGCGCAACACACCTCCTCGTCGCTGAAGCAGAAGCCGATCATATTTACACCCATATCGGTTGGCGACTTGTATGGGCTCTCGCCATATATCGCCTCGAAGAGGGTGTTCAGCACAGGAAATATCTCAATGTCACGATTGTAGCTCGATGCAACCTTTCCGTATGCTTCGAGGTGGAATGGGTCGATCATATTTATATCGTTCAGATCGGCTGTAGCCGCCTCGTAGGCTATGTTTACAGGGTGCTTTAATGGCAAGTTCCACACAGGGAAGGTCTCGAACTTGGCATAGCCAGCCTTGATGTTGCGCTTGTTCTCGTGGTAGAGCTGACTCAAGCATACTGCCATCTTGCCACTACCAGGACCCGGAGCTGTCACGAACACAAGCGGGCGCGTAGTCTCGACATAGTCGTTCTTGCCGAAGCCCTCGTCCGAGTCTATCAGAGCCACATTGTGAGGATATCCCTCTATGGTGTAGTGGTAGTAGACCTTGATGCCCTGTCTCTCGAGGCGTTTGCGATAGGAATCGGCACTCGACTGGCCATTGTAGTGGGTGATGACCACTCCACTCACGCACAGTCCCAACCCCTCGAATATGCCTCGCAGACGAAGCACATCCTCGTTGTAGGTGATGCCCAAGTCGCCGCGCATCTTGTTCTTCTCGATATCCAATGCGCTGATTACGAGAATCATCTCCGCCTCGTCTTTCAACTGCAAGAGCATCTGCAACTTGCTGTCGGGTGCGAATCCCGGCAATACACGGCTGGCGTGGTGGTCGTCGAACAACTTACCTCCAAACTCAAGGTAGAGTTTGTCGCCAAACTGCGCAATGCGCTTCTTGATCTGCTCGGACTGTATGTGCAGATATTTCTCGTTATCGAATCCCCTTTTCATATATCTAAAAGGTTTATAATGTTTTTCTGTTCCACTACCCTACTCTTGTGCATCTGTAGGTGTCTCGCCCTTACCTCGCTTATCGTCGTCGTACTCCTCGAGAGCCTCCTTGAGCTGGGCGTTAAGTCGCTGAGGGTCGATATTTGACTCCGCCTTGCCACCCTTGATGATGCTAATCTTGCCAGTCTCCTCCGATACGACAATCACGACGGCATCCGTCATCTCGCTGATGCCGATGGCGGCGCGGTGGCGTGTACCCAAGCTCTTGGGAACATTGCTTTGCGTAACGGGAAGTATACACTTTGCGGCCACTATGCGGTTGTTGTCGATGACAACTGCGCCATCGTGCAGAGGTGCATTCTTGAAGAATATGTTTTTGATGAGCGAGCGGGTGATATTTGCATCAACCGCAATGCCACTCTCGATGACAAACTGAAGATCGTCTTTGCGACGGAATACGATGAGTGCACCCACCTTCTCGTCGCTCATCTCCATACAGGCCGAAGTGATGGGCGAGAAGTTGGTGTTATCCTGCTTGTTGCGTAGCGAGAATATGCGGTTGAGAAAGTCCAACTCCTTCTGGCGCATTCCGAGTTTGAAGAGGAAACGACGCAACTCGGGTTGGAATATTACGAGCAGAGCAATTACTCCCACGCTGATAACCTGTCCAAGGATAGTCGACAGAAGCTCCATATTCAGAGCCTTGACTATCACCCAAGCCAAATAGACCATCACGATACCCACCATAATGTATGGTGCATTCGTGCCCCTCATTGCGCGATAGACAATGAATAGGAATCCCGCAACAAGCAGAATGTCGAGAAAGTCTATGAAGGTGAACGGAATAAAGCCCATAACTCTCTACCCTTTTGTGGTTTGGTTGACTACTTCTTTGCGCTCTCGGCCTTCTCAGCTGCGTAGAGCTCATTTACCTTGTCGAGTACCTGCTTGGTGATGTTGAGCGACTCGTCAGCGTCGAGAAGTGCAGTCGTGTTTACAACCAACTTGTATCTCTTGTCGGCGTTGATAGTCTGGATAGCACGCTTAATGAGGTCGTTTACACGGTTGTTGAGTACCATCTCCTCCTCCTGCAATGCCGGAACCTCCTTCTGAGCCTGCTCCTGCAATGCTGCGGCACGCTTCTGCAACTCCTGCTCCTTGGCCTGTGCGTCACGGGTGGTGATCAAGCCCTTCTGGTACCTCTCTGCAAGCTGCTGCATCTCCTTCTGAATATTCTGGTCCTTCTTTGCGAACTTCTCCTCAGTCTTAGCCATCTTGTTGCGGAGTGCTACACCCTCGGTCTTTGCAATCTCGCTCTCATTAACCACAAAGATTACATCCACAACTGCGATGTCGCTCGACGACACTGTTGCAACGGTCTCGGTTGCGTTTGCCTCTGCTACATTCTCTGCCTTCTTCTCGTTGTTGCAACCTGCGAATGCCAAAACTGCCAAGGTTGCGATAAAAATCTTTTTCATAGTCATTATCTGTTTTTTATTGTTTTTCACTATAACGCACAAAGATAGTGCTTTTTTTTGAAACTTTATTGCGATGAGTGCGCTTTTTTATTCGAAAAAAGGAAAAAGGGCATCCTCGAGAAAAACTTGCAGGATGCCCCTCTGTGGTGTGGTTGTATGTGTGACTGCTACTTGATCTTATACTTCTTGAGAATCTTCTTGATCTTTGGCAGTGCGTTGTCGAGTGTGCGCTGTACGCCGAGGTCATTGAGGTGTGTACCATCAATTGTGCCTTCCATGTCCTCACCGCTATAGAGTCCGGGGTTGATGAAGTAGACGTGCTTGAACTCCTTGCATATACGCTCCATACCCTTCACAGCCGCAGCGCGTTGGTCGTCATTGCGCTTGCGTGATCCGAGGTTGAAGTAGCCGATATCTCGTTTTACTGTCTGCAAGAATATCATCGGCTTGCCCGGATGAGCCTCGGTGATGCGCTTGACAAAGCCATAGAGTCGCTCGTCAATCTGCTTGGCAATCGAGTTCGAGAATGTATCGAAGATGTAGGCGTCGGCCTTGCTCTCGCACACGATATTTGCAAAGTAGTCATCGAGCTTGCATTTGCCACTCAGGCCGATATTCGGTGTCTCAGCATTCAAAGCTCGGCCCATTCGTGCCACATAGGCTCCGCCGGGACGCGAAGCAGAGGCTCCGTGGGTGATGCTCGAGCCTACGAACATAATCTTGTACTTGAAAGGCGAAGGTATAGCCTCGATGGTAGCATCGGGACTGATGCCAATCTCGAGCTTGGTCACGCAGTTGAACATTGGCAGATAGAGCATACACTCCTTCATACCGTCGGCCATACGGTTGACAATGGTGTATTTGTGCTCGGTGCTGTTGATCTTAGGGCGACCTACACCTGCGAATATCCACTCACCGTTCTCGCGGATGTAGAGGTCGAGACCGCTATGGAATATAGGTGTCATATTGTTGCCCAACTTCTTGCTCGATGTTGTCCAGCGAGCCTCGATAAAGCGACTATCGGTGCGGAAGAGGATGGCGATGCCGGTGCTGCTGTTCTCGAGCGACTTTGGGGCCGAGAAGGTCTCTGCATTAAGTCGTTTGAATGCCATTCCGTCATCTTGTGCCTTATTGATGATGGTGAGTGTCGAGGCATCGACATATTTGCGCGGATAGCTCTTCTTTTGAGCCGAAACCTCCGACAGACCAGACATCGCAACGATGATTGCAAGAATTGATAGGTGAATAATTTTTTTCATAGAGGTGTGTTTTTGGGTTTAATGTTCCACAAAAGTAATAAAAAAAAGAGAATTAACCAAATCAAACAAACGCAGTTCGGATATGCTGCAATTAAAAACAAAAAAAAAGACAGTGAAGTGACCCCAAAAGTTTTTTTGTCCAAACTTTTGGGGTCACTTCATACCCGCATTTATGTACTAATTTTGACCAATAAGCCCAATAAGCCACAGATTGCGCAACCTGTCTAACCACCTCAAAATGAATAAAATAATAAAGGAACTCCTTTGTTATTTTTTTTGTTTTGCGGAGAGTACTGGATTGACTACTACGCAGATAATATCTGCTCCGTTTAACGCCTTTCCATTCCGCTTGCCGCGGGGGCCCTTGCAAAAGAACTGCGGCAAGAGGCGCAAGCGCCAAATCTTTTTATTTGCACATTTTTTACCCACAAATAAATTTGAGCCGAATGTGCAAATAAAAAGAGATGTTGTTTCCAACATCTCTTGCCTTTGTCCTTTTGCGGAGAGTACTGGATTGGCTACTACGCAGATATATCTGCTTCGTTTAACGCCTTTCCATTCCGCTCGCCGCGGGGGCCCTTGCAACCAATTCACTGCGCAAGAAGTTGCTTCGCAACGGTATCTTTGTTTATGCATTTCATCTCACAAACAAGTTTGTTCTATGATATGCATAAACAAAGAAGATGTCTTTCGACATCTTCTTGCTTCGTTCCTTGATTGCGGAGAGTACTGGATTCGAACCAGTGGATACCTTACGATATCGGCAGTTTAGCAAACTGCTGGTTTCAGCCACTCACCCAACTCTCCGTAGTGCTGTAACCCTTAAAAGGTGTGCAAAGATAACGCTTTTTCGCAACAATGCAAAAATTATTGCAATAAAATTTTCTCTTGGAGTAAAAATCTTACCCTTTGAAGGTGAAATAGCGGCCTGCAGCGAAGCTATATGCGGCGCAGACTATTGTGGTGAGCATCTTCGACGGGGTTGCCCACAGACCACACGCATCGACAAACAATTTCATACAAGCGTAGTTCAAGGCTATTGATCCCACTACCGTAAGGGCATATTTCGCCAACTGAGGTGCGGTGGATATGTGCGTAGTGCGAAAAGCGACATTGCGATTGAGCCAAAAGCCTGTGAAGAAGGTTATGGGAAATACCACACACAAGGCCGCAATGTGAGGTGATAGGGCTATGCACCCCACCTCGACTACCCTTTCACACACGAGGTGGTGGTATATGATGTAGTACCACACCGCATCGAGCAGTGCAGTGAGTGCACCACAAGCCAGGTATCGAAAGAGTGGCTGTGGCACTACCCTACGCAATGGCTTCAGGTAGAGAGCGTCTATCGCTTTGGTTATGAGTTCGCTCAGCCTCATCTGCTATCGAGTGTAAACCCACACATCCTTGAAATTCTTGGACTTTGCCTTCCACGCCGAGACCTGCTTGCCACACGCTGTGCGTGATGTCAACTCGCAGAGAGCCACCATATATCGCTCGTCGTACTCGTAGATTTGGGCATCAATCTCAGGGTATTTGCTGTTCAGCCAGACCTTCGCACTTTCGGCATTTTTAAGCTCGGTATAGACTCCCCAAACCGCATAACTGCGACCTTTGGTCATAGGTAGTGTTGTAGGTTGTGCGACAACCTCCTCGGCGGGCAATTTCTGTGTGAGAGTGTCTGCAGCCGGAGCCTCTATTGTCTCCACCTCCTCGTTCGCCACCTTTTCGTCTGGTATAGGCTCGATGGTGATGTTGATGCCGCTATTTTCGGCTATCTGCTCCTCTTTTGTTTGGGATGAAAGGTCGAGCAAGTCATTCGCGTGAAGAAGATAACCTCCTACGCAGAGAGCTAACAACACCGAGAGGGATGCCAATATATATATAAGGTGGCCCTTGCGTTGTGTGACCTTGATGGCTCTGCGACCACCTGGGTTTGCCAGGGAGTCGAATTTAGCCTCAATCTCGACCTTGTTGTTCTCGACACAGCATACCCCTCCGATTGTAAGGATATCGTTGCGGAGCGATTGGTTGCGCCACTCGGCATAGATATCCGATGCTCGCTCGTCGGATAGCGAAGCTACCTTCATAAGGTGTGTTATGAGGCTTGTGCCACGCTCCTCGCGTGTGAATCGTAGTTCACGATGCGGAGCTTGCAATTCGCTATTCGAGGTGAGTCTTGCAGCGTTGCGCACTAAAATGAGTGTGCCCACCTGTGGCAGACACACCTCTCCCTCCCTGAGGAGAATATTTGCTATAAGATTGTCAACTTGTTGTTTCATTACTTCTTGAAGTGTCGTTTTTTCTTTGACTCGTTAGTGTGCGGAGTTGTCATCTTTGCGCTCTGTGGCTCTGGCACAGCTTTGTATCGATACCAGGCCCAAATCATAATCAGAGTGCCGATGATGATGAACGGAATCGAGAGCCACTGTCCCATATTGAATGTCATACCCTGCTCGAATGCCACTTGGTCTATCTTCACGAACTCGATTATGAATCGAGGCAGGAAGATACCCACCAATGCCCCACCGAAGATGAATCCCTCGCGCTTGGCCACCGAGGTCTTGCGGTAGAGGAGGAATAGCACGGTGAAACAAAGGATGTATGCGAGAGCCTCGTAGAGCTGTGTCGGATGACATACAGGCACAGCCTGCTCGGGCCAATTCGGATAGAGTCGCATAAACTTGAAGCCCCAAAGTACGGTGGTCTCGTTGCCGATAATCTCCGAGTTGCAGAGGTTGCCGAGACGAATCATTGCACCGCTCAGAGGAGCGATGATGCCCAAGCGGTCGGCTGTCCACCACACCGAGACCTTGCTCTTGCGTGACGAGAGCAAGATGCCGAGGATGATGCCAATGGCGGCACCGTGGCTGGCAAGACCGCCCTCGCGAATGCCTGTGATGATGCGCCAAGGTTCGCGTAGGTACTCCATAGGCTCGTAGAAGAGACAATGACCCAATCGTGCGCCAATGATGGTGCCGAGGGCAATATATATAAATGCTCGGTCCGAAACCTCCTCGGGCTTTCCCTCTCTTTTACAGAAGTAGGAGAATAGCCATCCGCCAAACAAGAGTGCCGCTACCCACGAGAGTGAGTACCAGCGAATCTCGAAACCGAAAATCTCGATAAATGTAGGATCAAAATCCCAAACTATAGCCAATAGATTCATTGCGTAAAGTGTTATAACTCAACCTTCTTGAGTGTGAATGTAAATGTCGAGCCTACGCCCAACTCGCTACGCACCGATACACGCTCACCGTGACCCTCGACAATGTGCTTGACGATGGCGAGTCCGAGGCCTGTACCACCCTGCTCACGCGAACGACCGGTGTCGGTGCGGTAGAAACGCTCGAATACACGCGGAGCATCGCTCTTGGCAATGCCTATACCGTTATCCTCGACCTCGATGAGAATCTTGTCGAGCATATCACGGAAGTCGAGCTTGGTCTGACCTCCCTCCTTGCCATAGCGAATTGAGTTCATAATGAGGTTTTCGAGCACCTGGCCAATGTAGAACTTGTCGGCCGATACCCAGAAGCGTGACGGAAGGTTGGTCGAGAACTTAACATTGAGTGTGATGTTCTTCTTGGCAGCCTCCATCTCGCACTGCTCGGCGATCTCCTTGGCAAGTGCCACGATGTCGAATGTCTCCGACTTCATCATCTCCATATCGTTCTCGAGCGAGGAGATGGTGTCGAGGTCACGAATGATGTTGATCATACGATTGACGCTCTTCTCGGCACGCTCAAGGTATTTGCGGTTGATAATCTCGTCGTCGATACCGCCATCGAGAAGAGTCGAGATATAGCCCTGAATATTGAAAATAGGGGTCTTGAGCTCGTGAGCCACATTTCCGAGATATTGCTTGCGGAACTTCTCTACATCCTTCAGGCGGGCAATCTCCTTGTCGTTGTCGTCTGCCCACGACGAGAGCTCGTTCGAGATATCCTCTACTCGCTTATCCTTTAACTCGTCGAGCATCTCTGCGGTGTGAACATCGCGCGAGAATACTGTCGAATAGATTGGGTGCAACTTGTATGCTACATACTTGGTTATTATCCACAAAGCAAAGAGTGAAACGCCCACGAATGTTCCGACTGTTGCCACTATGACAACCCACCAGTACGATCTGAGATCAAGTGTTGCCAGCGAGACAACCATTGTGCACGCACCTGCCACAGCTCCAATAAGCCACGAGCCAGCCTCTTTAGTCTTAATTCTCAACATATTATATCTGTTTTAAGGGTTTATAATCTACCTATATTTATGCAAATATAGGAAAAAAATTAAAAATCGAGAAATTAAAACCTAAAAAAATGGTCTTTAGCCCTTTCTGCAAAAGAAGAGGGGCTCGATCGAGCCCCTTCCCTTAGTATGTAAGTTCGTCGTTCTCGGTGCCGAAGCCCGGCAAGCCGACACTATCGCCGTAACCTCTCTCGGCTACGATGTCGAGCATATAAAGCTCTGGTTTTAGATACTTTCTCATAGTCGTAACTTTTTCGGAGGTTATTGAACGGTTGGCTTTGTGGCGAGGAACGAGCAACCATCGTAGTTCTCGATTCCGCTCCAATTGGTTGTGCCACCGTAGAGATACTTGTGGAAGTTTGACGCAGATATCTTTGTCTCTATTGCCACATCCTCATCCTCGTCGTACTCCACCATTATAGTACCGCCCACCTGGCAGTTCTTTGCGATATTTTCGCTTGTGCGCGACGAGCCGATAGCCATACCTGCTGCAGGGTGAGCCGGAGCCTCGATTCTGCAATAAGCCTGACCATTCTCGAATCCCTTGAGTGCAATGCCTGCCAAACCGCCTACACCGTGTGGTAGAGCATCCGACTTGTAGCTGCCTGTAAAGGTGATGTCACCGGTGTTGATAAACAGACCATCGCTGATTGGCGGTGCAGTGTTCTCCAAGTAGCCGAAGAATCCTCCGATGTGGACATTTGTCGAACATTTGCCCAAGTGCTTGATGCTACCTGTGTTTACGACATTGCCGGTCCAAGTTGGGTAAGAACTGCTTTTCCACTGGATGGTTGGAGCAACCCAACCTGCGAAGCCACCCATATCGAGCGAGTTGCGAGTCTTGTGAGTGTCAGTTCCTGTGTATGTGGTTGTCATCTCACCATCGAAGATGATCTCTCCCGAGTTGGTGAAACCTCCGTCTACGATAATCATCGAAGCGCCATAGATGAATCCATAGCAACCTCCGACACAAGCATATCCCGTTGTTGCAACATTACCCTTGAGGTGAATATCTCCGCTATTTGAGCAACGGGTAAATACATTGTAGGTAGAGGTGCTTGAGGATTCAATCTTGCCTACAAGACCACCGATTGCAAGATACTTCGCTTGGCTTGCCTCCTCGCTGAATGTTATATTTCCGTTGTTGTGGCAGTCGGTGAAATAGATCTTCGCACCACTATCGTAGGTGATACCTCCAACGAAGCAACCAGTATCGCTCTTTGCGTTTATGGTGATGTCGCCATTGTTCACGCAACGAGTACGCTTGTAGTTGTGAGGATCCTTGATACATCCGCCAACATAGACTGTTCCTACAGCTGTGCCATTGATGGTGATGTCGCCATCGTTTGTGATGTCCGATGCGGTATCCTTGATTGCCTGCGATACGCCACCCACCTGGATAGTGCCTCGTGTTTTGACATCGATGTTGATGGTGCCCGACTCGTGGTTGTGGAGGTTTGTCGAGAGTCCGCCGATGTAAGATGCAATACCTCCGATTTTAACTGTATAGTGGTCGTCGCCCTTGATAGTTACCGGACCGTAGTTGTGGGCATTATCGACATCAGGCGAAGTGAGAACGTCATTGAGGGTCTCCTCGTACAAATATCCGAAGCAACCGCCAATGTAGAAACCATATTTGCCCGAGTGGCTTGCGTAGGAGTTGATTGCAGCATAGTTGGTTACATTCTTTATAAAGAAGTTTATCTGAGCAGTCACCTTTGAGTTTGTTGCAGGTGCGGTACCAATGCAACCACCACCAAGCACATAACTTGTGTAGGTTGAATCATCGAGTGTGATAACACCCTTCTCGGTGTTGACTATGCCATCCGCATCGCTATACAACTGACCGATAACACCACCGAAATAGAGGTATTCGGGTTTCTCATAGCTGAATGAGCAGTTCTTACCAATGGTAACAGGGCCATTGTTGGTCATATTCTCGGTAAGACCGCAAGTGTAGGCTGCAGCACCTCCTATATAGGCGTGAGTATATCCCCACTGTACATCGTCCTCGATGATTACCGAACCATTGTTGGTACAGTTGCTATTCTTGTGCAAGTAACTTGCCACACCGCCGACCATCATCTGGTGGCCAATTCTTGTGCCGCTCTTGACAATTACTTTACCATTGTTTACGCAGTTGTCGCTCACCGGAAGATTTGTGCTTACGGTATTCGATTGGCCGCATACGCCACCCAAACGCAGCTGACCGGCCAAGTTGCCTTCAACCGAAACAGTACCATTGTTGGTGATATTGCTACAAGCGAGGTGGTTGTAACCGGTTATACCACCGATGTTTAGACGAACATCACTGAGAGCATAACCCTCGTTGGTTGTCATATTGATCTTTGATATCACATCGGCATCGTTGTGCGAATCGCAAATTGCGCTTACGGTCTTGTAACCAACCAAACCTCCGATGCAGACCGAATAGATCGACTCGTCGCACTGGTGAATGTTGCCTGTACAGGTTATTGTTCCGCCTTTGAGGTTGTTGCAATTCTCGATATAGTTCTGTGTCCAACCCGAGATACCACCCACGCGATAGTACATTGTTGTGCCATCGTGCAAGTTGTCGGCGAAGTCGTTGTGTGAGATGTTGATAGGGCCGCTGTTGCTACTATTGCGGATGTAGCTGTTTGCCGAGTCTGCATTGGCAAAGCTCGAGCCCTGATAGCCCAATACGCCACCACCGACGAAATAGCCACAGGTTGCACTCTCGTCAGTATATACCTCGCCATAGTTGTGAACTTCGCGCAGTGCAGTAGCTTTAGAACCTATGGCAACGGCTCCTCCCATATAGATATAGAATATCTCTGCGTCCTTAATCGAGACCTTACCATAATTATATATATGAGAGCCTGTGTATGTCTTGACATATCCTATAGCACCACCAAGTGCTGCACCGTTACCAATCTTACCAGAGAGGGTGACATTACCATAGTTCTTGACATTCTTGAAGTCGCAATCTGCATTGGGAGCAGCACTTGTTCCGATAACGCCTCCAATATATGGCTGCAATGGAGAGTATTTAGCAAGGGTTGTTTCGCCTGTGTATGAACTGATTGTTGCGCTTACATCTCCGTAGTTGGTCAAGTCGTAGTAGTTTGTGGTGACAGCAGTAGAAGTCGCCGCCTGAGTTGCTGTATCGGCAAAGCCGAGAACGCCACCTATGCTTGGGTACAGTTTTGTGGTGTTTCCTGTAGGCAAACACTGCTTAACCTCTACGCGAGCCTTGTTTACGCAGTTTGAAAGCTGCACACCGCGTGCGAAACCAATCAAGCCTCCTACTGATATATAGTTGTATGCGGTGCGACTTGCGTCTGCTTTGTATGCAACGGTTGTATTGTTCAACACAACCCTGCCCGATACCGAGCAGTGCTCCACTGCAGGGAGGTTTGCATCAGAGAGCTCGACAAGACGAGCCAATGCGCCAACTGTTGTGCAATTGGTCTCCTCGATATTCACATCCACAAGGTGCAAGCTCTTGATCGACGCATTTGTAGTGCCAAACAACGGAGCGGTCATACCCTTGATGGCGTATCCGTTACCATTTACCATACCTGCATAACCCTCAATTGGAGTCCACGCCTCGCCTGTCATATCTACATCGTCAACGAACAAAACATCCTTCTCGAGAGTTGCTGCCTGTTCGCCAAATGCTTTCAACGAAGCCACATCGCGCACAACAAACAACGAGGCGCTTGGGAGATAGTTGATACTATTCGAGAACTCACGAACTTTGCCCACTGTCAGAGGCTTGGTGTTGTCGGCTTTTACGGTTGTGTACATTACGCCACCCTCGGCATCGTAGAGAGTTACATATACCTCGTCATACTCGCCCGCAGGGACTGCAATGTGGAGATAGGTTGGCTCGCTCGAAAGCTCGACACCCTCGCCAAACGAGTACTCGATTACCTCCTTTGATGTCGCTGTTGCAGTTGCCTCACCCTTCTCGAAGTCGAAGTCGAATGCGCCAGCAATAGCCTTGCGGTCAGCGTTTGAGATTTGTGCAAGAACAAGCTTTGCGTTACCCACAACGCCAATCTTGAGAATGGCTGTGAGGTGGTTGAGCTGTACACCCAAACCATCTGCACTATAGGCATACATTGTAGAAACACCGCTACCAAAAGTGGTGTTGTCTACATACGCCTGCTTGTCAGCAAAGAGTACTTGACCTGCAGGGGCTGCAGGATAGGCGATGCAGTACGGCTTTTCAAGAGTGCCTGCCACCGTGAAGGTTGCAGATGCCGCACCGGCTGCATCTGTGCTCAGAGCGCTCGATGCCACGCCATTGACCGAAATTTGGTCGCCTTCGCTCCAATAGAGCGGATACAAATCGCCAGCCCTCTCACCGAGTTGGGTGCGCGACTCCTCGAGCGAGAGTGTAATGGATGTCAGATTCTGATCCACCACATCGATGCCGAGGTCATTTGTTGCATCGGTTGTACAAGCAAAGCTTACAATCGCAAATGCAACCGCCACGAAAATTTTGTAGAAAGTTTTCATCGTGTCTGTTTTTTTGGTTAATAATTTATTGATTTTTAGTTTGGTTTTAGTTGTTATGGTCTGTTTTGTCTGCGTAATGCGTTGTATATCAATAATTTACCCCCCCCCGTAAAACACGGGGAGGGCAAATGGGTTTGCTGTTTTTACAAAGGTATTAAATAATTATTAAAAAATCAAATTGTTGCAATCGAAATGACAAAAAACGGAACCGACGCAGCGGAGCGAGAGCAGAGGGCAAACCTGTTTGCACTATGCCGAGCCGCGAGGAGGAAAAGCCTGCGAAGCAGGATTAACCGACGCAGCGGAGCGAGAGCAGAGGGTGCTTGCATAATAGCCCCCTTTTTAATGGAGCGAAGCGACAAGCCCCCTTTACAGAAAGGGGGTTTGGGGGATAGGTAACACACGCTTACTTATTTACTAAAAAAAGGGCTCCGCAGAGCCCCTTTTCTTAGTAAATAAGTTCGTCGTTCTCGGTGCCGAAGCCCGGCAAGCCGACACTATCGCCGTAACCTCTCTCGGCTACGATGTCGAGCTGATAGAGCTCAGGTTTTTGATACTTTCTCATAGTCGTAACTGTTTTGAGGTTATTGAACGGTTGGCTTTGTGGCGAGGAATATGTTGCCATCGTAGTTGGTCGAGTCGCCCCAATCGGTATTCTTGCCACTACCATATATATAATTGTAGTAGTTGTTGCTCGAGAGCTTCGTTCCGTCGTAGACCTCCTCCTCGTCGTCCCACTTGTTGTAGATCATACCGCCTACCTCGCAATTCTTGGCGAGTATGGTCGATGTGCGGTCTACGCCGAGTACCATACCATATTTAGCACCTTCGGCCAAATGCAAAACATAGATGTCGCAGTGCGATTTTGCACCTGTGATGCCGACACTGGTTGTGTTGGCAATAACACCTCCAATGACGGTCTTCGATGCGAGATAGTTTACCGCTTCGGTATTGGTCTGGAAGTCGATTGTACCTGCGCTGACAAGACCCGACCACGACGCTGTCGATTGGGTGTTCGAGCCTATGATACCGCCAATTCGACAGATATCTGTGCTCTTGGCTCTGTAGGTGATTTTGCCTGCAAAGGTGGCGTTTGTAAGGGTTGCCACTTGGCTCGCCTGCGAACCTATGATGCCACCCAGATAGAGCTCCTTGATGGTGCTGCTGTTCGCCTCGTTGCGCTTAATGTCAATTTCACCTGTGAATTTGCAGTTCTCCATAGGCTGATTCTTGGTTGCATAGCTACCTGAAATACCTCCCATAATGAGCTGGCTTGTTACGGTTCCGCTTACGGTGATGTTAGCCTCGCTTGTTGCGTTCTTCACTCCACCCGCTGTTGCTGTGCTGAGACTTGGCACCTGTCCAATAATTCCTCCGAGCCAAGCAGTAGCGGCAGTTGCGCTATCGCTGAATACAATGTTACCCGAGTTGGTGAAGGTGTCAATCTGGCAAGTTGCGTGTTTCATATATGCGGCAGCACCTCCAATATTTAGATTTGTTGCTGTACCGTTGAACGATATGTTACCCTTGTTTGAGCAGTTGGTGATGCCGGTATTTGCGTTGATGCTTGCGTAAATACCTCCGATGTAGGTATTGGCAAGAGTTACGCTGCTCTCGACGGTGATGTTTCCATAGTTGTGGCTATCTGTGAAACTCGTAGCAGCACCTATGCCGGTGTCGATACCACCTACATAGATAGTGTTTGTCGAGGAGAAGTCCTTGAGGGTGATATTACCATAGTTGTTGATATTGACGTGGGAAGCCTTCGCATTACGAGAAATACAACCTGCGAACATCAATGTCTTGGTGCAGTTGTTCTTGCCGATCAATGTCATATCGCCATAGTTCGAGCAGTTCTTCCAAGTCTTGCCGGTATAGCCCGCCAAACCGCCAATGAATGGTGCGGCTACGATAGTGTAGGCAGGAGTCGACTCGTGCATTGTTACCTCGATTGGAGCGTAGTTGTTCGACGATGTTGGGTTACCGCCTTGAACAACGCCCGCAAGTCCGCCAATCGAAGTACTGTTGGCAAGACCACCCCACTGCTGCGATGGGTATATTTTGCCCGATACAGTGATTTTACCCTTTGTCTTGTCGCCCTCTACTCCGTTGTTGCAAGATGAGATTGTTGCCTCGTTGTAACCGCAGATACCGCCAATGTGAAGACCAGTGAGTCCCGATGTGGTCATTGTAGCATCGCCCAAAATCTTTAACTCGCCCTCGTTGCGTGACGACTTGATGGTGCCTTCGTCTGCAAAGCCAACCAAGCCTCCGATGCAATATCCGTAGGCTGTAGCCTCCTCACCAAAGGTGAGGGTGCCCTTGTTTACACAACTTGTGATGGCGTTCTTGCTATAGCCGCAGATACCTCCCACCTGAACTTGATTGGTCGGATTCTCGCCCTCAATCACGGTGACTTTGGTGTTGATGTTTAGGGGTTTGAGGTTCTCGCACTCGGTGATAGTACCCTCGTTGTTGCCGACGATACCACCTACACGATGCACACCATTGGCTCCCTTGTCGTATGTCTGCACATTGTAGTTGATTTCGCCATTGTTATTACACTTGGTGAGTGCGCTGTTCGAGTCTGCCGAGTAACCTACGATACCACCTATGCAGCTGTGGGCATCGGTCGCCTTGGCGAGAGTTGCACCCTTGATACCGCCCATTGTGATTGTACCCTTGTTCTCGCAATCCGACATTGCACAGTCAACATTCACATATCCTGCAATACCGCCTGCCCATACATAACAGTTGCTTGTGCCTCCGTAGGCATCGGCGAGGTTCGAGATTGCTCCCTCGTTCACGCAGTTGGAGATTGTGGAGTTCTTTTCGCGAACGTGGCCCGCAATACCACCCATATACTGATAACCGGTGTTGGTCTTAACCTTAGGGTCGTAGGTGATGTCGCCCTTGTTGGTACAGTTGCTTACGGTGTGGCCATACATATCGCCAATGATACCGCCAGGGAACGAGTAGCGGCCAATAGCACCGAAGCTGATGTCGCCCTCCTCGTGGTTGATGCAGTTGTCGATCTTGCCATAACCGCGACCTACGATACCCGCGATGTCTGCTTGGCGGCATGTGGTCTTCTGGTACATTGGAGCGTGGTTTTCGCAATACTCAACTACCGCTGTCGCATCGCGTACGCAACCTGCGATACCTGCCAATACAGGTGACGAGTATGTCTGATGTGCCTTGGCGTCATCGATGGTAATGGCGCCATAGTTGTGGCAATTGGCGATGCGGGTAGTGATACCCTCCAAGCCATCTACAAGGTAGGTGCGACCTACGATACCTCCAAATGCTGGCGAGTCGTACTTCTTTTGTGTTCCAATGTCTGCAGGGGTTGAGAGCTTGTTGGTGATAGCCACATAGTTGTTGCAATCCACGATGGTTGCGCTATTGGCCTGACCTACCAGACCTCCGATATTGACGTGCGATGTAGCAAAGTTCTCGGAGAGGGTTACATTGTTGTTGCTGTAGATGATCGTACCACTCGCCTCGCACTTCTCGAGTTTTGCAGGAAGGCCTGCTGCCGAGTTGAGTATGCAGACAATCGATCCCGCAAAGGTGATGTCGGTAATCTCCATCGCCACCTCGGTGAGCTTCACATTCTTGATGGTTGCTCCCGTAACCTCGCCAAACAATGGTCTCTTTAGGCCTTTAATCTCGAAGCCCTTGTCGCTACCGCCATCGAATTGGATTGCAGGGAAGCGGTCGATACCGTGCCAACCCTCCACATTCGACATATCGAGCGATGCTGCTACGCGAACAGAAGTCACCGAGCCGAGCAAGCCTACCTCCGACATCTTCGCCAAGCGTACCAGGTCGGCCTCGTTCTCGATAACCAACTCTCCGCTAACAGGCGATGCAGTGGCGTTAGGTATGAATGCAACCTCACCAAACTCCTTTACAACGCCCGCCTTTACAGGGTGGTTGTCGCTGTTGAAGCGAACGACCATTGCGTTATTCTCGGCCTCGTTGGTGAAGAGGGTGATGGTGTATATGCCGTGCTCACCGGCAGGAACTGCTACATAGATTGGAGTAGCGGTGTCGCTGAGAGCCAAGCCCTCACCAAATGACATTGTGATGGTGTTCGATGCATCCTCGTGAGCGGTCAAAGCACCACTCTCGCAGTTTACGTCGAAGTTACCTGCGATAGCACCCGTCTCGGCAACCACAGTCATCGAGGTCAAGGTCTTGTCGCCCTTGACAGCCAGACGCAACACGCCTGCAAGGTGGTTGATTTGGATAGGTGCAACCTCCTCACCCTCGGCAGGGGCTGTTGCATAGCCGTACATTGGTGCTGCATTGTTGCAGAATGTACCCTCGGTGTAGCTCTGCTGTGCAAGGAATGTTACAACATTCTCGGTGCCCGATGCCGGGTAGAGAATGTTGTACGGATAGGCCACTACACCCGCAAATGTGAATTGGGCATTACCACTACCCGACTGCTCGGCTGTGAGAGCATCCGAGGCGATTCCGTTGATAGCGATTTTGTCGCCCTCGCTCCAATAGAGTTTGTAGACTCCGTCGACCTTCTCGCCGAGCTGAGTGCGCGACTCCTCGAGTGAGATGGCAACTTCGGTAGTTTGACCTCCGAGTGTGATTCCGAGGTCGTCGGTAGCGTCCGTGGCGCACGCGCAAGCGAAAAGTGCAGCTGCTACCGATAGAAGTTTAGTCAATTTTTTCATTGTGATTTTGGTTTATGTTGAATGGTTCGAAATCAAAAGTATTCATACACTCTTACAAATTTATATAATAAAACGCAAACTGCAAAAAAAATATGGTCTCTTTTTTTGACTCTAATTTGACGAAAGCTCTTTTTTGTTAAAAAGTTGGGAATTGTGACGCGGTTTTTGATATATTTTACCTATCTTTGCACGATTGTATATGGCTCCGTAGTTCAATGGATAGAATTTAAGATTCCGGTTCTTACGATAGCGGTTCGAATCCGCTCGGAGTCACTAGCGAACGGAAAACGGAAAGCGGAAAACTGAAAACGAAAAAGCTAATGGCTAAGGGCCAAAGGCTAATGGCTAACGATATGGATAGAAGAATAGAGAGCGATAGCGAGTTCGAGGGTAGGATACGCCCGCAAGAGTTGGCGAGTTTCTCGGGTCAGGAGAAGATTGTCGAGAACTTGCGCATCTTCATCAAGGCTGCGCTGATGCGTGGCGACTCGCTTGATCATACCCTGCTGCACGGTCCTCCGGGATTGGGTAAGACCACCCTTGCAAATATCATTGCCAACGAGATGGGTGCACAATTGAAGGTTACATCGGGTCCTGTGCTCGACAAACCTGGCGACTTGGCGGGTCTGCTCACCAACCTCGCACCGGGCGATGTGCTCTTCATCGACGAGATTCACCGCCTCTCCCCTATCGTCGAGGAGTACCTCTACTCGGCTATGGAGGATTTCAAGATCGATATCGTGCTCGACAAGGGCCCTTCGGCTCGATCTATTCAGATTGAACTTGCACCATTTACCCTTGTGGGAGCAACCACACGAAGCGGTCTTTTGACCTCGCCTCTGCGTGCCCGTTTCGGCATCCAGTGCCACCTCGAGTACTACGATGCAAAGGTCTTGAGCCAGATTGTAAAGCGTTCGGCTTCGATTCTCGGTGTCTCGATTGAGGATGATGCCGCGCTTGAGATTGCACTGCGTTCACGAGGTACACCGCGCATTGTCAACTCGTTGTTGCGTCGTGTGCGTGACTTTGCGATGGTCAAGGGTGAGGGTTGCATCGATTTGCCAATCACCCGTATGGCGTTGGAGGCACTCAATATCGACTCGCGAGGTCTGGATATGATGGACAACAAGATACTCTCAACCATCATCGAGAAGTTTAATGGCGGTCCTGTGGGACTGAACACTATAGCAACGGCTGTAAGCGAGGATGCAGGTACTGTCGAGGAGGTCTACGAGCCATTCCTCATCAAGGAGGGATTCCTCAAGCGCACTCCGCGTGGTCGTGAGGCTACGGAGTTGGCATACAAGCATTTGGGCTTGACATTGCCTGAGCGTGAAGGCGAATTATTTTAGAAAACGAACTTTTTCAAATATCAAAAAAAACAAAACTATGGCAAAAGTAATTACAATTATCGGATCGGGAATGATGGGTTCGGCCCTTGCTTTCCCAGCAGCAGAGAATGGTCACGAGGTGCGTTTGGTGGGTTCTCCACTCGATAACGAGATTATCGACGCTTGCATCGCTACAAATCGTCACCCTAAGTTCGACCGCGACTTCCCAGCAGGTGTAAAGTACTACAAGGTTGCAGATTGGAAAGAGGCTGTCAAGGGCGCAGACTTCGTAATCGGTGGTGTATCGTCGTTTGGTGTGGATTGGTTTGGCGAGGAGATCTTGGCAAACTTGGATCCTGCAATGCCTGTACTCTCGGTTACCAAGGGTTTGATTAACCTCGAGGATGGCACTCTCATCTCATATCCTGACTACTGGCGCAAGAACTTGCTCGAGAAGGGCATCGACCGCCACGTGTGCGCTGTAGGTGGCCCTTGTACTTCGTATGAGTTGGTATTCCACGATCAGACCGAGGTTGCTTTCTGCGGTGTTAACACTGCTGAGTTGAAGATGATGAAGGAGGCTATGACCACTTCGTACTACCACATCTCGCTCACCAACGATGTTATCGGTTTGGAGAGCGCAGTAGCATTGAAGAACGCTTACGCTTTGTCGGTAGCTATGACTGTCGGCTTGGTTAACCGTCACCACGGTGACGAGGCCGGCTTGCACTACAACTCGCAGGCTGGTGCATTCTACCAGGCTGTACGCGAGATGACACGCTTGATGGCTATCCAGAATGGTGAGCAGGATTCGCTCAGTATCGGTATCGGTGACCTCTATGTGACTGTCTATGGTGGTCGTACCCGCAAGATTGGTATCTTGCTCGGCGAGGGTAAGACTTACGAGGAGGCAATGGATATCCTGGCTGGTGTAACCCTCGAGTCGTTGGTTGTGGCTCGTCGTGTTGCTAAGGCTGTATACCGCAAGGCTGAGCTCGGTCAGGTGTCGTTGGCAGACTTCCCAATGATGTGCCACTCGTACGATGTTCTCGAGAATGGCAAGGATGCAGAGTTGCCTTGGGAGTCGTTCACCTATGACCACACAAAGTAGTCGGTTATGGCAGAGTTGAAGGGGCTTCTCTTCGATATGGATGGTACGCTGGTGGATAATCTGGCGTACCATTTTGCGGCTTTTGCCGAGTATGCCAAGCGCGAGGGTTTCGATTTGCTGGAGCCTGTGACGCTCAAGCATAATGGAATGCACAGCAATCAGATATTCCCGATGGTGCTGGGCGAGGCGAAGGTTGCTGAGTATGGTATCGATAGACTCAATCGCGAGAAGGAGGAGGTCTATCGTGATATGTATCGTGGCAAGGTCGAGCCAATCAAGGGCATTATTGAACTTCTGCAGGCTGCAAAGGCGGCGGGTGTCAAGTGTGCTATCGGCTCGTCGGGTTGCCGCGAGAATGTGCAGTTTATCATCGAGGGCCTGGGTATCGAGAATCTGATTGATGCTTCGATTAGTGGCAGTGATGTTACCCACGGAAAGCCTCATCCCGAGATCTTTACCAAGGCTCACGAGGCTCTCGGTCTCAAGGCCGAGGAGTGTATCGTGGTGGAGGATGCGGTGAATGGCATTATGGCCGGCGTAGCTGCAGGTTGCAAGTGTCTTGGCATCACAACAACTGCTTCGGCAGAGACTCTGAATGCAGCAGGTGCTGCGATGTCGGTGGCTGACTTTACGACCATCACTATCGAGGGCTTGCGTAACTTGTAAAGCTATTGAAAATGAGAAAGATAACATTTTTATGCTTGTGTGCGCTTCTGTCGTTTGGCGGAGGCGCATTTGCATTGGCTGGTGACGGATCAAAGACGAAAAGTTTGACCGTCGAACAGTTCAATCGCAAACCTTTGCAACCGCGTGCCTATGCTGAGTTGCCACTTGGTGCAATCAAGGCAGAGGGGTGGCTCTACGAGATGCTCGACCGTCAGCGCAAGGGGATGACGGGCCGACTCGATGAGCTCTATCCGCTGGTTATGGGCAAGCGCAATGGCTGGCTCGGCGGTGATGGCGATGTGTGGGAGCGAGGTCCGTATTGGTTGGACGGACTTTTGCCTTTGGCCTATATTCTTGATGACGATGCGTTGAAGGCGAAGGTACAACCGTGGATTGAGTGGGCCTTGGCATCGCAGGACGAGGAGGGCTACTTTGGTCCGGTCAAGGAATATCCGCGCGAGGAGGGATTGCAACGCGATAGAGCGCGTGATTGGTGGCCAAAAATGGTTATGCTCAAGGTGCTGCAGCAGTACTATTCGGCAACAAAAGACGAGCGCGTAATCGATTGTATGACACGCTATTTCCGCTATCAACTAAAGCAGTTGCCTAACAAGTCGCTTGGTCATTGGACCTTCTGGGGCAGAGAGCGCGGTGGCGACAATCTGGCGATGGTCTATTGGCTCTACAATATTACGGGCGACGAGTTCCTGCTCGAGCTGGGCGACTTGATCTATAGTCAGACTGTGGATTGGGCTTCGATATTTGGTCTGCGCACCGATGATTTGTATCGTTCGCTTTCTCGACATACGGTCAATGTGGCGCACGGATTCAAGACTCCAGCCATCTACTATCAGCGCAGTGGCGAGCGTTCGCTCATCGAGGATTTGCATCGTGGCGAGAAGACCATTCGAGTGACGATAGGTTACCCTACGGGGTTGTGGGCAGGCGACGAGTGGTTGCGCTGCGGTAACCCGATATATGGCTCGGAACTGTGTACTGCGGTGGAGATGCTCTACTCGTTGGAGAATGTGTTGCAGATTACGGGCGAGGCGCATTGGGGCGACTACATCGAGCGTGTGGCCTACAACGCTCTGCCTACGCAGGTTGACGACAACTGCACTATGCGACAGTACTATCAGCAGCTCAATCAGATAGAGGTTTCGCAGCAGCAGAGAGCCTTCTCTACCCCACAGTTTTGTGGATCGCCGCAGCTATTTGGTCTGCTGACCGGCTACCCTTGCTGCACATCGAATCTTCATCAGGGTTGGCCGAAACTGACTCAGAATCTGTGGTATGCAACGCCTGATGGCGGTTTGGCGGCTATGGTCTATGCGCCATCGAGTGTCGAGACCGAAGTCGGTGGTCGCAAGGTGAAGGTGGTTGAGCGCACTAACTATCCGTTCGAGGAGAGCGTGGAGTTTGAGTTTAAGGTTTCGGGCGCGAAGGCGCACACCTTCCCTCTCCATCTGCGTCTGCCCGAGTGGAGCAAGTCGGTGATCGTGACGGTGAATGGCGAGGCTGTGTCTGTTACGCCTGTGGATGGCGTGGTGGTGCTCAGCAGAGGATGGCGCAGTGGCGATGTTGTGAAAGTAGAGTTTGCGGCCGATATCGTTGTGAATTATTGGTTCGATGGTGGTGTTGCGGTGGAGCGTGGCCCACTGCTCTATGCTCTGAAGATGGAGGAGCGCTGGGTACGACGCGATGTGGCTGAGGCCGACCATCGAAAGATTGGCAAGGAGTTCTACGAGGTGTTCTCGTCTACGCCTTGGAATTGGGGATTCAAGCGTAGCGATGTCAAGGCCGAGAATCTCGCCAAAACATTCTCGTTCGAGCGCAAAGGCGAGGTTGCGCACTATCCGTGGAATGTGGAGTCGGCACCGATGGTTATCAAGGCAAAGGTGCACGAGATGACCACTTGGAGGGCCTATAATGGCTCTGTAGGACCGATTAACTACAATATGAGAGGTGGTCCTTCCGAGGATATTTCGCCCGAGGAGAGTGTTGTGGAGCTCGTTCCGTATGGATGTACGACGCTGCGTGTAACTCTCTTCCCTGTTCGAAAATAACTTGAGCAAAGATAACAGAGGGTGTCCGTGGTGGGCACCCTCTGCTTGTTTGTTAGAAGCTGTATTTCGCCAAGATATTGATGCGGTTGGCGTGTGCCTTTGTGCCATCCATATTCTTGCGGTGTGCGTAGAGATATTCGGCACCGAGAACGAAGCGAGGTGTGAGTTGCCAGAAGACATTTCCGAAGATGTATTGTCCCTGCTTGTACATATCGCCACTGTAGATACCATTCTTCTTGCGAACTGTCACTGCCGAGTAGCCACCCGAAACGGAGAGGTTGGGAAGAATGTTGCCTTTGGCTGCTGCCTGCCAGCCGAACATCGGTGTCGCCTGCACTCGAGTAGGATCGTCGGGGCGTGGAGTGAAGTCGAGTCCCGAGCCCATCAGGTCGTTGATGTAAGGGGTGATACCTTCGCCATAGATGCCATTCATAAAGAGTTGCAGGTATTTGGTAACGTGGATGTTACCACTGAACTGTACGCCCCAGCCAAAGAGGTCATCCTCGTGCTGACGAGCCTTGTTGTAGAGGTACATATCGCGGAAAACGGCCGATGCGCGGATGTGGCTTTCGCGATTCTCGCCCCAGGCAAATTGGAAGTAGACGGGGAAGTCGGGAACACGCTGCGGAATAGCCTCGAGGGTCTCGCCGTAGGTGGCTGATACGCTCGGCATCTCGGCTGCAGCACCCACCTTGAGGTGGCGGTCGAGGAACTCATATTCGTAGCGAATCATCGTGGCGAAGCGGAAATTGTAGGCATTCGGACCCTGGAAGTCGATGGTTGTAGGGGCGGCGGTGAGGTCGCAGAAGGTCGACACATCGCGGCCAACGGTCAAACCGAGCATCGAGACATAGCCCGAGCGGATGCGTGGCGTGTAGCTGCCTGCCGATCCTCCTCGGAAGTCGAAATCCATAAAGATATGGACCTGACCGAGCTTCTCGGTGTTGGCAATACCTCGCAGGAAGAGGCGCGAGGTGGTCGCATCCATTCTAATCTCCTGCTTGTCGGCAGGTGTGAGTGTCATAGGTACATCGTAGGGCACTACATCTATATTGTTGATGGTGCGGTCGAACGAGTAGGCGGCACGCAGAGCGACATCGCCACCAATTGCAAAGGAGAATTTGTTGTGCTTGTCGGCGAAGATTGCCGAAGGCATCGCCACCTGCTTGAAACCCTTGCGGGTGGCGTTGCGGTGGTCGTCGATGGCGGCACGCACTGCCACATTCTTGGCTTGATCCGGACAAGCTATCGCTTCGGTCTCGCTCACTGTGATGAGATAGACCGTAGGGTCGCCTCCGCCGTTGTTGTATCGTTCGAGACGAGGTGTTTGTGCCGAGGCGACAATCGTTGCGGCCAAGGCTCCGATAGAGAGTAAAAATCGTTTCATACTACATTGTTTTTTTTAGTTACACCCTCGATGGGTGCAAACCTTGTGCCACGCATTAGCGGTTGCGCTCAGCAATAATTTGTGCGAAATGGGCGTTAAGCGTTTGTATTTGACAACTTTTTTGTATATTTGCAGATTGTAAAGAGTTTTTTTATGAAGAGTATCAAGTTCTTGGCGGTGGCGTTGGTTGCTATGGTGGCTTTCGCTGCTTGCAGTAAGGAGAAGAGTGCAGAGCTTATCTTGGATCGCACATCGTTATATTTTACCGCGTGGGGTGACCCTGCGCAGCGAGTTCGCTATGTGGCACGCGATGCCGATGGCGGTGTTGCCATTGCTTCGCTCAGTCCAGGCTGGAACGCATCGATGGACTACGCTACGCAGTCAATTCTCGTATGGCCCGAGGGTGCTACCGAGGAGGGTGTGACCAACGATGACCTTCCGAAGGAGGGCTCGGTGGTTGTCAATGCGCTCAACAAGGAGGGCAAGGCGACAAGCTATAACATATATGTCTACATCTGCGAGACTCATCTCGTGGGCGTGAATAGCGCAGCAAACTGCTATGTGCTGACCACCCCGGGTGTCAACTACACCTTCGATGCAATGCACCGCCCTGTGGATGGAGCACCACTTGATACAAAGAGTGTTAAGTTGTTGTGGCAGAGCAACTCTGGCGTTGTTAAGAATGTCAACTTGGTGGATGGCAAGGCGACCTTCTATGTTGCACCTTCGGAGGCTGATGCTACACGCCTCGAGGAGACAAATGCTGTGGTTGCTGCTTGTGATGCTTCGGGCGCGGTGATCTGGAGTTGGCACTTGTGGATTGTGAACAACAATCCGTTGGCGGCTTACGACACCTACTCGAATGGCAAGAGCTTTATGCGTGTCAACCTCGGTGCCTTCACCAATTCGGAGGGTGAGATCGACGAGCAGAAGATATACGACTCCTACGGAATGTACTACCAATGGGGTCGCAAGGAGCCTTTCCAGCGTCCATACTACTTCGATGCCTCGGGTGCTGACGACGAGACCCGTTACACCGAACTTGGCTCTTACATCAAGGAGGAGCATATCGAGAGCAGTGCAACTACAGGTACTCTCGACTATGCACGAAAGAATCCGTTGCAGTTCATCTTCAATAGCGAGGGCGAGTCGGGCGATTGGCTTGCAAGTGCCAATAACGAGTTGTGGAAGGATGGCGAAAAGAGCGTCAACGACCCTTGTCCGTATGGTTGGCGAGTACCTACAGCTGACGATTTGAAGGTGCTGACACTCGACGATGCAACCGATAATACACCGCTCGAGAGCGCACGCAAGCAGTATGGCTGGCACCTCTCAGATGGTGTTTCGCACTACTTCTACCCTGCTTGTGGTCGTCGTCGCTACAGCGATGGCAAGGTCGAGAATATGAACTCGAAAGAGGGAGTCTACCCTTCGCAGCCACAACCTTGGGAGGGCTACTATTGGACCTCGACCACCGATGGCGGTAAGTCGGTTGCACTCTACTTCGATTTGACCACCACACGCACAATCAACAAGTTCTTCCCATCGCACTCGGCACGCCGTGCCAATGGCTTCCAGATTCGCTGCGTTAAGGAATAGGGAACTCCGCAGGGCATCAAGGCGCAGAGATTATAGGATTTGATAGGATTAGATAGGATTCGCACCTGCGGTGCTTGATAGGATGCGCGAAAAGTCCTATTAAGTCCTATTCACTCCTATTCACTCCTCTAACTTTGGCACTCTCATTGCATCTTGGCGATACGATACATTAAATCTTGTCGCTATGAAAATCTCTACCGGTAAGGGATATATCTCCCTCTTTGCATTGTTGGCTATATGGCTGGTGTCGGCGGTGACATCGTTGCCGGGGTTGGCCATTTCGCCTATTCTCGAGGATTTGAGCCGCATATTCCCCTCGGCATCGCAGCTCGAGGTGCAGATGCTAACCTCGTTGCCATCGTTGTTGATAATCCCCTTTGTGCTCTTGGCGGGATGGTTTTCGGGCGGTAGCGAGTCGCTGAAGCTACTTGCTGTGGGTCTCTTCGTGTTCTTTGCAAGCGGTGCGGTATGCATCTTTGCCAAGGATATCCGACTGCTGATTGTGGCAAGTTGTGTGATGGGTATTGGCGCAGGTGTGGCAGTACCCTACTCGACGGGTTTGGTGGTGCGCTACTTTACGGGCAATGCCCGAGTGCAGCAGCTCGGTATCTCGTCGGCGGTGAACAACCTTTCGCTTGTGGTGGCAACTGCTCTGGTGGGCTGGATTGCCACGAAGGATTGGCACCTCGCCTTTACGGTCTATCTGCTGCCCGCCATCTCGATGGTGATGTTGCTTGCGTTGCGGGGCGTGAAGGCTGCACCCGAGCCCAAGGAGAGCGACCAGCTGCGACAGAGCAAAATTGCGTGGAGCCGCCTTGTGGGGCTTGCTGCGCTCTATTTCGTTATCACCTTCACTACGCTTGTCATCACCTTCTATCTCTCGTTTCTGCTCGAGAAGTACCGCTTTCCGCAGGAGCTCTCGAGTGTGATGATCTCGCTCTTCTTCCTCTCCATAATGTTGCCCGGCTTGGTGCTGAATCAGGTGATTCGCAGGGTGCGCTCGTTCACCATCTTTGGCTCGTTGTGTCTGATTGTCGTGGGACTGCTGTTGGTGGGTACGGTGCCCGATGTGCCGCTGATGACTCTGGGCGTGGTGCTGACAGGAGCCGGCTATGGCGTGCTGCAACCTATCATCTACGATAAAGCCGCCATTGTGGCCCCACCCGAGGCGGCTACTAAGGCGTTGTCGGTGGTTATGGCGGTCAACTATGTGGCGGTGGTGGTATGTCCGTTTGTGGTCGATTTCGTGGCGAAGATTATGGGGCAAAATCGCAGCACCTTTCCCTTTGTAGCGAGTGCGGTGCTGGTGGCTATGGCGGCACTCCTGGCTCTGCTGATGCGAAAAAGTTTTGTGCTTGGGCTCGATGAGTCTTACTATCGTAAAAGATAGGATTCGAAGAATAATTTTTAATTTTTAATTCTTAATTTTTAATTTATTGCTACCTTTGTACTCGTGAAGAGTACAGTTCAGATATTCTCCGAGCTTGGAGAACGCCTTTTAGGGTTTGGCACAGATGAGGCATCGCGCTCGGCTATGGCGCGTGCTGTGGCGCAGAACGAGTGGTTCTCGGTGGGCGATATCCGCTTTGCGGTGGAGGCTCTGCGTAGCGAGATGCTCGATGGGGCGAAGGTTGCCGAGTGGCTCCGTCACTACCCTACAGCGCAGCAGCGAGGGGCGAAGCGTGTGGCTCTGATTATGGCGGGAAACATTCCGTTGGTGGGCTTTTTCGACCTTATGTGCGTCTTGGCAAGTGGTGATGTACCCTATGTGAAACCATCGAGCAAGGATAGCGTGCTGGAGGGTTATGTCGAGGATTTGTTGCGCGAGATTGAACCCGAACTGCGTATCGAACGATATGTGGAAGGTGCTGATTACGACGCAGTTATAGCCACAGGTGGCGATAGTGCCAACCTCTATTTCCGCACCGCCTTCGAGGGTGTTCCGTCGCTTCTGCGTGGTAGCCGTCACTCGGTGGCAGTGCTCTCGGGCAAGGAGTCGAAGGAGCAGTTGCAAGGGCTTGCAGATGATATCTTCACCTACTCGGGTTTGGGTTGCCGCAATGTCTCGTTGCTCTTTGTGCCGAAGGGTTATAAACTCGCTCTGCCGGTGCGTAAGATGTGTCGTGCCTACCACAATAACTATCTGCAGTGCAGGGCTTTACTCACGATGCAGGGTGTTGCGTTCAGTGATCTGGGCGAGGCTGTGGTTGTACCTTCGACTGCGGAGTTTCCTCGCTATTTGAGCCAGATAAATGTCGTCGAATACGACGATTTGAGGGCGGTGAAGCGGTGGCTTGCCGAGCGTGATGAGGCGTTGCAGTGCGTTGTGAGTGGCATTGAGGGGCTGCATTCGCGCACGGTGCCGATTGGTCGTGCGCAGTTGCCGACACTATTCGACTATGCCGATGAGCGTGACACGATGCAGTTTTTGGCAAAACTTGATTGATGATTTGGGAAATTATCCATATATTTGCATACTTAACTTTAATTGAATAGATATGAAGAAGTTCTTATTGATCGTATGTGCCCTTGTGGCATTTGTTACTGTATCGGCTCAGCCCCCTATGGGAATGGGTGGTGGTCGTGGTGGTGACCGTAGTGCTCGCACTATCGAGATGTTGCAGACTCGTCTGCAGATGACTCCCGAGGCAGCCAAGAAGTTTGCCCCTGTCTATCAGTCGTATCAGCGTGAGTTGCGTCAGGTACGCAAGGAGACCAAAGATTATGTAGATTCGTTTAAGGGCGAAAATATGACCATTAAGGTCGCCAAGAAGATTATGATGGCTCAGCTCAATGGCGACAAGGAGATTATCCAGGTTAAGAAGGAGTATATCAAGGTCTTTGTCAACTACCTCAATCCGGAGCAGTTGTCTAAGGTCTTTACGCTCGACCAGGGCCCTCGTCGTCCTCGTGGACCTCGCGGTGGTCAGGGTGGTCAGGGAGGCCAAGGCGGTCCACGCCCACAAGGCGTACCGCAGAACTAAGCGCACCGCAGAACTAATAGTTTAAGAGCACTCGAAAGAGTGCTTTTTTTGTTGGGAGGGGTAAATGGGTAAATGGTGGTGGGAACTCCGCAGGGCATCACGGCGCAGAGATTTCTGGGGTTTACTGGGGATTACTGGGGGCGCTCACTGCGTTCGCTTGCTGGGGTGCGCGGGAGGCTGAGGGTTGTGGGAACTCCCACCCTTGTCAAGGCGCAACGATTATAGGATTAGATAGGATTTGATAGGATTCGCACCTGCGGTGCTTGATAGGATGCGCGGGAGGCTGAGGG
>JAFVOR010000101.1 GCA_017505725.1 Alistipes sp. | reverse complement strand
TGAGGTTTTCCTCGGTGTAGAACACCTTAACATCCTCGTTTACGGATTCCTTGTGGTTCGCACCTTCGGTCGCAATAACAGGAGCTGCCTTGTCAATGGTGAAGGTATAGGATGCCTTGTATCCGTCGAAGTTCTCAAAGGTGAGCGTATACACGCCATCCTCGGTAAGCTCATCGCCGCTTGCATACTCTACAACCGTGCCGTCTTTGGTGAGAACTACGATTGCTTCGTCATCCCACTCGAAGGTTACCGTTCCGTTAGTGTAACCGTTGTTCACAACGCCGTTAAGAGTACCTGTGGGGTTCTCCTGAACATAGTCGTGCTGTGCGGTTACTTCATCAATACCAGTACGGAATTCGTCGGTGATCGTTGCCTTGTAAATGCCGGTCGTGCGGAACTTATAGGTGAGGTTTTCAAGGGATACGACTGTGCCGTAATCGTCCTTTTCAACGAGTACCCAAGTGTTGCCGCCGTCGGTGGACTTGTAGATTTCAAGAGTCTGAATGTGGCTCTCGTCATCTACGCTCTTGATGATTTCGATGATGAGCTGCTTATCGTCTGTGTTCTCGCTGATCTCTACCTTGGGAGCGTTGCGAGAGATGATGAGGTTGAATTCCTCGGATACGCCTGCATGGTTAACCGATTCCACGGTGTAGGTGCCGCTTTCGGTCAAGATAAAGGTTTCGCCGATGCTGAAGTGACCGAGAAGGTTACCTTCCTCGTCGTATACCGAGAACATTGCCATCTCGTCGAAGCCATCGGAGATGCTAACGGTTACCTGATCCTTGAAGTGGTAAACTCTATCGAAGGTTACAGTGTTATCGTTTCCTTCTCCAACCACATAGTGGATATCGGGAGTTACACGCACAATAGTGAGGTTGTACTCACAGGTGTTGCCCCAATCATCGGACACGATGAGGAGATGCTTTCCTTCGGTTGCGAACACGGTGTCAACGATTTCCTCACCGTTGATAGTTGCGCCGATGTTGTCGCCGAGGGTTACGGAGTTTGCAAGGATATTCTTGCTGTCGGAGTAGGCGAAGAGGTTCTCACCGTCTGCAATGGTAGCAGGTGCTTTCTCCCAATAGTAGTAGCTCTCAATGCCTACCTTGGCATATTCCTCGATTACCTGATTGAGTCTTTCAACCGTAAAATAAGCCACCCACTCGTCGGGATTGCCCGATTTCTTATAGATGAAATACTCACCGTTTACAGCGTTGGCTGCATCGATTGCATCCATTGCGATACCTGTATCCCAAGACTCGGATTTCCACTCTCCCTTGCGGACAAAGCCGTTTTCTCTTGCCTTAGCAAATCCAAGTGCGCTTTCGTAGGATGCGAATGCGAAGAACTCACCGTCTGCATCGTTGATCTCGTAATACTCCTTCTGAAGAGTATCTGTCATGATATTCTTTTTGGTGGAACTGAACTCGGTAGACCAAGTGTTGCCTGCACGGTCGGTTACAACTACCTTGTACACGCCTGTGTCAATGGTATAAACAACCTCGCCCTTGGTATAGGATTCGCCGTTAATGGTTACACTCTTGATAGGAGCGTAGAGGGTTGCATCACCGTCTGTCCAAGTGATCTGCACGTCACCGTTGGTGTTCCCATCGGTGAGATTGGAGATGTTAACCGTCTTGACGGTGCGGTCGATGGTGATGGTGAAATAACCTGTGTTGTTGCCTGCATCAGATACGCCATAGAACACATATCTACCGGGCTTGTAGTACTCCACTCCCGAAAGGTATTCCACATAGGTTTCGCTGTCGGGAAGCTTTACGAAGCAGTTCTCGTCACACTCAAAGCTGATGTGTTCACCGTTGGTGTAGGAGTTGTTGTCGATGGGCTTGCCGTCAACATAAAGCTGTGCGGTCGGAATCTGTCTGTCAAGAATGATCGTGTAGGTGCTGGAGCTGTTACCTGCAAGGTCGGTCGAATAGAAGCTGTAAGTTCCTTCAGCCGTAAACTGCGTTCCCGAAGTGTAAACGACATAGGAGCTTGCACCGGGTTTCTTGACATAAGTGGTCGAGAGACCAATGTTATCGCTCGGCACAAATCTAATATAGCTTGCGTTGGTCGAACCGCCCGAAGAGATTACCGAGGTGCCGCCGTAGAGTGTACCTGTGGGCTTGCTCGTGTCGAGGGTGATGCTTACCGTAGAGGAGGTGTTGCCACTCTTATCTACGCAGTAGAAATAATAAGTGCCCTGTGTTGCGAGCTGTGTTCCGCTTGAATATGCGGTGTAGTAGGAGCTGTTAGGCATTCTTACATAGATGTTTGCAATGCCCGAATAGCTATCGCTTGCGGTGTACTTAACATAGGATGCGTTGGTATAGCTACCGCTTGACTTGCTCGTAGTACCGCCGTAGAGTGTACCTGTAGGAACGCCTGCATCGTAGTAAACCTTGTATTCGGTGGAGATGTTGCCTGCCTTATCTACTGCTCTGAAAGTGTACCATCCGTAGGCGGAAGAGAGCGAGGTGCCAGAGGTGTAGCTCGACCAAGAGGACGAACCGGGCGTTTTCACCTGAAGGTAGGATACGCCACCTGTGTCGGTTGCGGTGTACTTAACCGCAGAATTGGTGTAGCCACCATTCGAGATAGTGCTTCCGTTTGCATTGGTTACCTTACCAACAGGGGCTACGGTATCCATATAAAAGCTCTTTGCACTCGTGGAGTTATCCATGGGATCGAGGGCGTACAAATACCACCAACCGTTATTTGCGGAGGTAGCCGCTACGGTGTAGGAAGAGTTGTAAGAGGTTGCATAACTCGATGCACTCGGACTCATAACACGGATTCTGACCGTATTACTGTCGGTTGCACTATAAACAACCTGCTTATTGGTGTATGCTCCATCGCTGATGGTGCTTCCACCAGCTTTCAAGGTTGCCGTAGGTGCGGTCTTGTCTACCTCAAAGCGATAGGTGTAGGTGTAATCCCTGTTGCTGAACAGGTTACCAATGTTACAGACATATTCGAGTCTATATTCACCGTCGGGAAGGCTTCCCGAATAGAGGGTGAGGTCACCGTCATCTTCCAAGGACTTGCTACTGTAGAGTGAGTTGTTGCGATAGAGCTTGAACGACACGTGCTTGCGGATATCTACATCCACAACTTTGATATAATACCAAGTCCAGCTCGTAAGCTCATCGTTATACATGGTGCTTGTTCCGCTTGTGGATGCGCCATGCATGGTTACCTTAAAATACGAGGAAGGATAACCACTATAGGTGCTTCCGTCGTAGGTGTAGTTTCCGTAGGTGGTGCGGACAGGGGTGGTTACGGTTGCCGCAGAAGCCTCCATTGCGCCGAATCCGAAGAACACGGTCAGCACAAGAAGAAGTGAAGCCAATGCGGATACAAAAATTCTTTTCTTTGTTTTCGTCATGTTGTTTCTCCTAATTCATTTTGATTTTGATTTTGATTTTTGTTTTCGTAGGGGTTTTGCGTAGGTTTTTGCTAACTTTGATTTACTTTTTGCTACTTCCAATGCATATCGGTTACCTCCTGAAAGAAAGACTTATAAAAATACGCCTGTCGTTTTTAGTACGGCAGGCGATTTCTATTTAGGGTGGTTTTGAGCGTTCAAACGGTAGCACAAGCTGCTTTTCGCT